>NZ_JBSQBN010000050.1:0-29829 GCF_053850585.1 Shewanella sp. A22 | reverse complement strand
ACACAGAAGTGGAATACCTGAGAGACTCCATTCTGGCGGGTTTCAAAGTCCTTTATGCTTCGTTAGATGCTTTCAAAATACGACTGCATGGTCTATTTTTTTCCATAAAAAATAAGACATTCCCACCCTCCATGGCGGTCAGATGCTGGAGGTAGAGTAACGCAGGAGCTTGTTACCGAAGATCACTATTCGCTTCAATCATCTGCCTTGCCTACAGCACTTTGAACTCCCGCTGAAAGATCATATATTTAATAGGATTGGTGTAATTATTGCTTAAGCCTGTTTAATTCGAGATAAGAAGCTTGAAAATAGTCATAAAATTGAGGTGTTGCTATCGATTTTGAGGGGGAGAATGGACTGATGAATAACGCATCTATTGCCAGTCGATTCAATACAATTAGCTAGGGAGAACGCTGTTTAAGCGGCATTGGTAGCGCTCATAATATAGTGTATTATTGCATTGATTTTAGTTGGTTAAGTCTGCAAATTAGCGCATTACCTCCCATGGTTTAATCGTGATGATTGCCTATTGTAAATTAAAACCTTGGATGCCATTGATATTAACTGTGAACAATACGCTTTGCTTCTGCAATGAGACAATCTCTTAGTGGATTGTTTCCCATATCTTGACGCCAAATAAACGATAAATGGCGCTTTAAGTTTAACTCAGGTGTGGTCAGCACGACTAAATCTCCGTTTGCGATGTCTTTTTCTACATCTAAATAAGGTAAGCAGCTTAGATAGACTCCATTTTTGACTAACGCCTTTAATAATCCAACATGTTCGTATTCTTTCCAAACATTTAATTTAACGATCAATCCATGGATTGCCGCATCAAAAATTCGCCGAGTACCAGCGCCTGGCTCCCTTAGCACCCATTTTGCTTGTTCTAATTGCGATAAACTGGTGCGTGTATGGTGTGCAAACGGATGATGAGGTGAAGCGACAACCACTAGGTGGTCATCTACCCAAGGTTCTTGGTGTAATCTGCTATCATCAATTCGACCTTCAATAACACCTATATCAAATTGATAATCGAGTACTTCTTGGGCTACGTTGTCGCTGTTTTCTACGGCTATTTCGATTCTCAATTCAGGGAAGTCATTATCAATTTTACTGATCAAAGTAGGCAGTAAGTGTTCTGCAGCTGTTTGACTAGAGCACAATTTTATTGTGCCACTGATAATATGTTGGTCATGTAACCCAAGGGCAATTTGTTGTGCATCTTGCAATAGCTTTCTTGCTCTTGGGCGCAACCATTGGCCCCAATGACTCATAATCAGTCTATTGCCTTGGCGAATAAATAATGGTCGGTCTAGCAAATGTTCTAGTTGGCTTAACGACATGCTTACTGCTGATTGGCTCATTGACAGTTTTTTTGCAGCAGCACTCACACTTTCTAAACTTGCTACAGCATCGAAAACGGCGATTTGTTTCAGCGTATAGTGCATGAATTACCTTACTCTCGGAAAACAATATAAATAATCATACTATGATCAATTATTTTTAACAGAAGATATATGTATAGCTTCATATTTTGTGGGCTTCATTCAACAATGCTTAATGTTTGGTTAAAAAACAAGCTGTCGTGTTATCTGGTTAGGTTCTATTGAGCTTGCAAGATTGCTTTTGATGCGAAAAAAAGACCTATAATAGAAACAGTGAGTTACAAGGCAGAGATTATTTTGTGCCGCTAAGCGACATAGAAAGCCGATAATACAGTAAAAATAGTCAATAAATGCAGCGTAAAAGAAAGCCGCTAATTACTCTTGGTTGAGCAGCATTTGAAAGAGTATTTGGCCCAGATAGATAAGCGCAATCCGCTGGCCTAGATTAAAACGCCTTATACCAAACAACATTCAACCAGAAAAGATTAACCGCCAAGTTAATGAGTTGATTTATCTTGATAGGTTGACCCAATCTTGTCGTGTTAATGTTTATTCTTGGCTGGTTTAAAGTAAAAAAACGGCATCCGAAGATGCCGTTTATTAACACATCACAATCATTTAAAACTTATATGTTGCTGTCGTGTGGAAGAAACGACCTACGTTATCATACGCAGAGCTGTCTTCATTTGTGCCTGTGCTACCGTAAGGTAGATCACGGTCAAACAAATTGTCGATACCAAATTTCAGTGTTATACCAGAATCGAAGTTGTATGCAACCGCCACATCACTGATATAATAATCACCATATTTCATGCTGCTATTAGGATTGGCATTTAATGCTAATTCCTTATCAGAATAGAGGCTTACACCTTCAACAAAGCGTGTTCTCCAATTAACATCCCAGTTATCGATACTGTAATTTAGGCTCCAATTTGCTTGCCATTTGGCATAGCCAGCAGTACCTGCTAGTTCCTCAAATGTATCGGGTTCGTCTTGGAAAGAGTAGTCTTTACGTTTGAGTAACCTAGTTGCAATAAGATTAGAGCGGACATCGCCATTAAAGGCTTCAAAGACATAACCTATATCAAAGTCGATACCTGCAGCTTCAAGTGATGAAATGTTTAACGAGAACTGTCTAATTTGCGTGATTTCATGGCTGGTTGCATCACGAGTAATCAAACTACAATACTCGTTATCCACACCCGATGGCGAGTCAACACACCGGTTGATAATATCCTGAGGGCTCACGGCACTGATGGCGTTTTCTATCTCAATATTCCAGTAATCGGTTGTAATTGATAACCCATCGATAAAATCAGGTTGATAGACAATCCCTAATGTATAACTTGTTGACTCTTCGGCTTCTAATTCACGGTTACCACCACTTAACCCTTCGAGGGTTTTGTCATCATAGTCTGGATCAAAACTCGCAGGGATCCCTAAAGCAGCACAGTTAGCCTGACGTAAAGTTGGATCGGCTAGTTCATTGATGTGTTTAGCACGGCAAGAGTCATCCACATTGAAGAAGTTTTGGCTTGCTGCGCCATAAAGCTCACTAATGTTTGGTGCGCGAATGGCTTCTGAATAAGTAGTACGAACTCGGAGTTGATCATCTACTTCCCAGCTTAAACCTGATTTCCATGTTGTTGCATTGCCAATGGTGCTGTAATCGGCAAAACGTATTGCAAGGTCTAAGTCTAATTGGCGTACCATAGGTAAATCGGCTAATAAGGGTAGAGTGATTTCTGCAAAGATTTCACTTACATCAAAATCACCTTTATCTTCACCTAGTGCATTGAAGAAAGTGCCTTCTGCATTGTCTGGTTCAAAGTCTTCGCTTTCTTCTTTACGATATTCAACACCTGTTGAAAAACCAACATAACCACCTGGTAGTTCGAATAAACCAGAGTTAGTCATGCTTCCGCCTAACACGGTTTGCTTAATAATTGAGGTGCCTGTCGAAACAGTATTAATGTAATCAATAGCGTCTTGACTTGGCGCGCCAAAACCAAAAATATTGACGGGTACACAACCCGCGTCTCTTGCTGCTTGATCACGACATACAGCAACACCATTTTCTAGTACAGAATCAAGAGCATTAGCGTAATTGTCATAGACTAAGTTGTTTTTATTAACACGTTCTAGATCTGTTTGACCATAAATAGCATAAATATCGTAATCCCAATCTTCTAATACGGTTCCGTCAAAACCTAGAACATAACGTTGGGTTTCACGGGTATCATCTTCAATACGCACACCTAAATCGGTCATAAAACGTCGAATATTGATAGAGTCTAATGGTGCGTTATTGCCATTGTTATCTTTGTTGGCTGTCATTAACGCCACAAGTTCAGGATTGATAAAAGCATTATCAATTTTGACGTTATTAACAGAGCTACCAAAAAAGTATGCCGGTTGACCTTCGTTGGTCGATTGGCTGTTAACGTACTTAGCTTCAAAATAGACGTTATGATCATCGTTAAGTTGATAATCTGTTTTGAAATTAAGATTGTAACGTTCAAACTCTGGCTGTAATTCAACAAATTGATTTAAGTTAGTTACATCACAGTTAGCGCAACGAATTCCATCAACATTTTGACCACTATAGACATCTCTTAATGATCCATCAGGATTAAAGCTTTTCCAGCCATCTAAATAGAAAGTACCGGCATTACTAATCGTGTAGTGGCCTGCATTCGGCGTTAAAATCCTATCTGGATTAGACGGGTCATTATCATCAGGTACGGTTGCACGATTTGGATTCGTTAAGCTTGTAAATGCGGTCGATGTTTGATCACGGTCGAATGCACGTAATTGTTCTTGGGCGCTGTATTCTACTGCGAAGGCTATATTACCGTCGCCCTGCGCAAAATCAGTGCCGTAAGATAATGAAAAACGATCTTTATTGTGGCCGCTATCGTCTGCCCAACCTTTGGTTGCTGAGATATCTAAACCGTTAATATCTTTCTTTAAAATAAAGTTAACTACACCCGTTACAGCATCTGCCCCGTAAATGGCTGATGCGCCACCGGTAATCACTTCTACTTTTTCAATCCATACACTTGGAATGGTATTGACGTCTACAGAAGATGTTCCCGCAGAGCTTGATACATGGCGTTTACCATTAACCAGTACTAGTGTTCGATCAGAACCCATGCTTCTCAAATCAAGTAAGTTAAGTCCCGATGTGCCAATAAAGCGGCCAGAATTTGCTAGTGAGTAGGTGTTGCCTAGTGCTGGCAATTGGTTTAGCGCCTCACCAATGTTAGTCACACCAGTTGACAATAATTCGTCACCAGTAATAACAGTTACAGGTGTTGGGGCTATTGCACCTTCACGAATAATACGTGAACCTGTTATTGATATTCTTTCTACGGTTGATGTGGTATTACTCACGTCATCTGCAAAGGTGTTGAACGTGGTTGCAGCAGAAACGGCAATACCACTCATTAGCGCAAGACGAATGGCCTTGGCTAAATGTGAATTAACTTGCATTTTATCACTCCCAGATATGTTTTTTTATGTGGTAAATTTTGTATACATTTTGAATATATAAATGAAACAAAATTACACCAACACGGATATAACCATAACAAGAGGAAAAGACAATGCTTATGAATCAATGTGTTAGCTAATTAAGGTTTAACCGCTAAACCGCGGTTAGTTAACGGCGCCGCTACATTTTGACTACGGCAGCGCCAAAATGTAAATAAAAAAATTTACGTTAATTTGATTTGTATTTTGTTTGTTATCTTTGTGTTGATTTTGGGCGCAAAGGCTTTATTACCCAACAATAAATGTTAATTAATCGTGTCGAGGTTATTTTTTTATTAAAATTAAATATTTTAATAAATCAATATTGTTTGAACTAGATCAACTTTATTCAGCTTTTTAAAGGCCGTTTTTTGCGCGCAATAAATGGTGTGAGTTCACTCATTTAAATTTACTTTACTGTTGCTGAATATTTGTAAGGTGTTATTTATTCATAAGATTTAAATAACTATTTGCACATTATGAATATAAAAAGACAGTATAAGTATTATCAAATGTAGTTTGGTGTTATAGATTATTTTTGATATAAAAATGCCAGCAGATCTTGTTAATTCGCTGGCATTATTATTATTGATGTTAATGACTCATAATGAGCCATTATCTTATTGTTACTGTACGTTTTCGCTATCGCTAAATTCACCAGCGAACAGAACGGATGATAAATAACGTTCTGCAGCAGATGGCAATACCACTACGATGGTTTTATCTGCAAACTCTGGTAAAGCTGCAATACGGTTTGCTGCTACAACCGCAGCACCAGAAGAAATACCGACTAAGATGCCTTCTTCCTTCATTAAACGACGAGCCATTTCAATAGACTCTTCGTTGGTTACAGCCTCAACACGGTCAATAATTGACAGGTCTAAGTTACCTGGGATGAAACCGGCACCAATACCTTGGATCTTATGTGGTCCAGGTTGAATTGGTTGTCCTGCTAATGCTTGGGCGATGACGGGTGAATCAACGGGTTCAACAGCAACAGAGGTAATGGTTTTGCCTTGCGCTTTTAAATAACGGCTTACACCCGTTAAGGTTCCACCAGTACCAACGCCAGCAACGAAAACATCCACTTCACCATCGGTATCATTCCAAATTTCTGGACCTGTGGTTTTTTCGTGAATTTCAGGGTTAGCAGGGTTATCAAATTGGCCTAAAACCAAGTATTTTTCAGGCGACGATTGGCGAATTTCTTCAGCCTTATCAATAGCACCTTTCATACCTTTAGCACCTTCAGTAAGTACTAAGTTAGCACCTAAGGCTTTAAGCAACTTACGACGCTCAAGACTCATGGTATTTGGCATCGTTAATGTTAATTTGTAACCACGTGCAGCCGCAACATAAGCAAGTGCAATACCTGTGTTACCTGATGTAGGTTCAATTAATTCAATATCTTTGGTGAGGAGACCTTTCTTTTCAGCATCCCAAATCATATTAGCGCCAATACGGCATTTAACACTAAAACTTGGGTTACGTGCTTCTACTTTTGCTAACACATTGCCATTACTAACACGGTTCAAGCGAACAAGCGGTGTGTTGCCTAAAGTATATGAATTATCTTCGAAAATTTTGCTCATGGATTATTTGCTCCTATGGTTGCATTGTCTAATCATAATCCGCTCAGCAGAATTTAGAAGTGAAAGTTTGTTCTTCTTTATTCCTTTTAGTTATTAGCGGCTGTTCTTTTATTATAAAATCCTTATATATGTTGCTATATTAGGCTTTTAGAGTGGATAATCACGACTCAATGGTCTGACCATCAAACAAATTTAATATTAGTATGACAAGAATAAATCATAAAATACTAGAATAGCGTTAATCAGCAAAATGTTTCCATGTTGTGCCACTCAATGGATCTGTAAGGTTAGCGGTACGTGATATAAAACCTTCATAAAAGATGTCGATTGATTGTTAAGTCTCTGGCACTCAGGAGCTTTCGCTAACTCATTCACTAAAAATGGTAGAGTAAAATGAATAAAGTTGTGATTTCAGGAAGTGGTTTATACACACCACCTTACAGTGTCTCTAATGACGAATTGGTTAGCAGTTACAACCGTTATGTTGATCAGTTTAATCAACAACACGCCATCGAGATTGAGGCAGGTAACACATTAGCTTTAGCATATTCTTCAAGTGAGTTTATTGAAAAAGCTTCAGGGATCAAAAGTCGTTATGTGATGGTGAAAGAAGGTATTCTTGACACAAACATTATGATGCCGTTAATAGCCGACAAACCTTCTGAAGCATTATCTATGCAAGCAGAAATGGGAATTGCAGCTGCAAAACAAGCATTGGAGCAAGCAAACTTAAACGCTGAGGACATTGATTTAGTTATTGTTGCTTGTGCTTATACCCAGCGAGCTTATCCTGCAATCGCCATCGAAATTCAGCAAGCAATGGGCACTAAAGGATTTGCTTACGACATGTTGGTTGCTTGTTCATCTGCTACTTTTGCAATTGTAAATGCAGTGAATTCTATCCGCGGTGGGACAGCCAACCGAGTACTCGTGATAAACCCAGAACTAACATCACCCCAAATTAATTTCTGCGATCGTGATAGTCATTTTATTTTTGGTGATGTCGCCACCGCAGTGGTGGTTGAACGTGCGGAATTATCAACATCAACTCATGCCTTTAGCGTATTGTCTACGCGTTGCGCCACTCATTACTCTAGTAATATTCGCAGTAATTTTGGTTTTGTTAATCGTTGCGACCCAGAAAATGCGAGTACCGCCGATAAGCTGTTCCATCAGCAAGGTCGCAAGGTGTTCAAAGAATTGTTGCCGATGATTTACCAACACCTAGATGCACAATTTACCGACGAACAAATAAAACCAGAAGAATTTAAACGTTTATGGCTTCACCAAGCCAACATCAACATGAATTTATTTGTCGTGAAGAAACTACTTGGTGATAACGTAGAACCATTACAAGCACCTATTGTACTCGATGAGTATGCTAATACCGCTTCGGCAGGTTCTGTGATTGCATTTCATAAATTTAACCAAGACTTTAAAACGGGTGATTTGGGTTTACTGTGTTCATTTGGAGCAGGGTATTCTATTGGCAGTATTGTGCTCGAAAAGTGCTAATTTCGCGCGTAGAAACTAATAACCAAAAAGGTGAAAGTATTGCGAGTTTTGATTGTAGAAGATAGCTCCACAGTGTCTAGCGTTTTGAAAAGCATGATTGTGCTAGAGCTTGGCTATCATGTTGATATTGCTCCAGATATGTCTTGTGCATTAACGTTATTAGAAAATAATCAATATTTTGTTGTTGTTGCAGATTTAAATCTACCCGATGCCTCTGACGGCGATATAGTTCGGTTAGTGGCATCATATTCAACCCCATGTATTGTGTTGACGAGTAATATTGATGCGGATCAACGTCGTGAAATATTGAAACTCAGCATAGTGGACTATATTCCAAAAGATAAGCGCTACAGTTATCAGTATGTGGTTAAGTTGATTGACAGACTTTATCGCAATCAAGACGTTAAAGTATTGGTCGCTGATGATTCATTGGTCAGTCGTAAATTTGTAAAAATGCTACTCGAGCAACATTTGTTCAAAGTGATTGAAGCGAATGACGGTCATGAAGCGCTGGCTATATTAGGAACTCAACCAGATATTCAGTTACTTATTACTGATTATAATATGCCTAAAGTTGATGGGATTGAGCTTGTGTTAAGTGTGCGGGAGCAGTTCAATCGCGAAGACATAGCGATTATTGGTTTATCTAATGATAATGATGAAAGTTTGTCTGCAAAGTTTATTAAAAGTGGTGCGAATGACTTTTTACAGAAACCCTTTGTACATGAAGAGTTTCATTGTCGAGTGCTTAATACTCTCGACTCGCTTGATATGATGCGTGATCTATGGAATAAGGCTAATCGTGATTATTTAACGAAAGCTTACACTCGAGGTTATTTTTTCAATCAATATCAAGATATTGATACCGAACAAAAAATGTTGTCCGTGGCATTATTAGATATTGATTTTTTCAAAAAAGTTAACGACAAATATGGTCATAATGTTGGTGATCAAGTATTAGTAAAATTTGTTCAACGTTTAGATAATGCTTTTTCAAGTAATTTTACGGTGGCGCGATTTGGTGGTGAAGAGTTTGTTATTGCCTTTAAAGGACTTGATTCTGTTAAAGCGAGCACATTGATGAATAAATTTAGAGAGCAATGTGAACATACTCCTATGGTGACCTCTGCTGGAGATGTGCCTATTTCATTCAGTTGTGGGGTGTCAACAATGGGTAATGAAACGTTAGACCGTACACTGCAGCGGGCAGATGAATTACTGTATAAAGCGAAAAGCGAAGGCCGCAATAAAGTAGTTTACTAAACGATTACTTAATTGCTTATTTAGCTAAAGCCATTGATCTTTCAATATTAATGGCTTTTTTTGTTTTTGTGCTGGCTAATCGATTACTGTAAAAAGTGCTCAATAATGGTATTGAATCAATAGCCCAATCGACAGACTGGGCTATTTTATAAAACAGCTAACTTAATTTATTAATCAGGTGCAATCATGGGGTTTTTATAAACTTCACGGTATTTATCAACCCACATAGCAGTTGCACCGCAAATAGCCACAGGCATAACGATAAAGTTAACAATCGGGATCATTGAAAACAATGTCACTGCCGCACCAAAACTGTAGCTAGAGCCTTTGGTATTTTTTAGGGCAAACTTCATGTCTGTAAAGCTGACCTTGTGGTTGTCGAATGGGTAATCGCAATATTGAATTGCCATCATCCATGCGGTAAATAAAAACCATAAAATGGGCGCAGCTGTTTGGCCTATCACTGGCACCCAAAACAACACTAAAAAGAGTAATGCTCTGGGTAAGTAATATTTCAATTTTGTCCATTCCCGGCCTAATACACGTGGTAAATCTTTTACCATGTCCATAGACGTTCCCGTGTTAAGGTTTTTACCTGTTAAGTGTTGTTCCACTTTTTCGGCCAGTAAACCATTAAAAGGGGCCGCCAGCCAGTTCATGACCGAGCTGAATATAAATGACATCACCACTAACATGGTTAACACCGCCAATGGCCAGAGAAAAAAATGTAACCAACTTAAATAATCTGGTAATTGGGCATTCATCCAGTCAAATAACCCTGTTAGTTGGTTCACCGCAAAATACATTGCGCCCGCAAAAAGCACTAAATTGATCATTAATGGGATAAACACAAATGAGCGTAACCCCGGTTGTTTAATCAATTGAAAGCCTTGAATAAAATAATTTACACCGCTTTTTCTAACGGTTTGAGAGTTGATTACCATTTAACTCACCTATTTTGTGACTCATGACACTGATTTTGACTAGCCAAAGACAATAAAACAAGCGATAAACCGTATCTAAAGGATAAAAATCGTTACAAAATGCAGCTCAATTGTTAAAGTGAGCTGCTTTTTCCTTTTAATGCGTACCTGAACTGGCAACATGAGATTAAAACAAATAAAACTTGCTGGATTTAAGTCGTTTGTAGACCCAACTAAAATCCCATTTGATAATGCTTTATCAGCGATTATCGGTCCTAACGGCTGCGGAAAATCCAATGTGATTGATGCTGTTCGTTGGGTATTGGGTGAAAGTTCAGCTAAAAATTTACGTGGCGATTCGATGACCGATGTCATTTTTAATGGTTCAGCTGCACGTAAACCCATTTCCGTGGCGGGTGTTGAACTGGTGTTTGAAAATTCTCAAGGAAGATTGGCTGGTCAGTATGCCAGTTATCAAGAGATTTCAGTTAAACGCCAAGTTAACCGTGATAGCGAATCTAGCTACTTTTTAAATGGGCAAAAATGCCGTCGCAAAGACATTACCGATTTATTCATGGGTACCGGTCTAGGACCTCGTAGTTACGCGATCATTGAACAAGGTACTATTTCACGTTTAATTGAGTCTAAACCACAAGAACTAAGGGTGTTTATTGAGGAAGCAGCAGGGATTTCTCGTTATAAAGAACGTCGCCGAGAAACCGAAAACCGCATTCGTCATACCCGTGAAAATCTTGAGCGTTTAAATGACATTCGAGTCGAATTAGGTGCGCAACTTGATAAGTTATCTCAGCAAGCCAAAGCAGCCCTGCAATATCGAGAATTAAAAGAAACGGAACGTCAGTTACATAGTCAGCTGTTAGTTATGCGGTATCAAGATTTATTAGCTCAAACGGATAAACTTGACGCTGAGTCAATGGCATTAGAGGTGCAAGCAGAACAATTACAAGCAACATCACAACACACCAATACCAGTGTTACTCAGGTAACACAACAACTGGCTGAATTGAGTGATGCAGAACACAAGTTAGTTGAACAGTATTATTTAACAGGTAATAGCATTACCAAGTTTGAGCAGCAACTTAAGCACCAGCAACAGCAGGACTCGCACTTACAACAACAAATTAATGCGCTTCAACAACAGCTGAATATGGGCGAACAGAATATTGCAGCGTTAACAAAAAACGACCAAACGTTATCTGCACAAGCGGACAAGCTTAGTCCTGAATGTCAACAAGCTGAAGATGAACTTGCACTAATTGATGAGCAATTGGCCGTGGTTGAAGATGCTTGCGACGAGCAACAATGGCAACTGACCCAATATGCAGAGGCCTTAGCGGCTACTCGAATGCAGCTTGCATTATCGCAATCAAGTTTAAGCCATCAACAACAAAGTCTACAGCAAGATTGTCGTCAAAAACGGCAGCTTAATCAAGAGCTTGTAGCGCTTAATCAACAAGATAATCAAGCGCAGTTATCAGATGCACAATTGCAATTAACTAATATTGATACACAGTTAGCGGCAACACAGCAACAACAGCAACAGCTAGAGCAACTCGTTATCGCTGCCCAAGAAGCCGTTGAGCAAAGCCGAGAAGACTATCAATCCCTTAAGCAAACGATTACTCATCGTCATTCGCGCTTACAACTTATCGATGAGCTACTCGCAGGTCATATTCAGTCAGACGGACAACAACTATGGCAAGTGATTGATGTTAAACCTGGATGGGAAAAAGCAGTCGATATGGTGCTGCATGGATTGAGCCAATTCCCTGTTTTAACAACAGAGGTGCTCTCCTCTAGCGAACCTACAATAGGCTTTATACCTCAAGCACAACAGGTTAATAATATTGCGCTAAATACTGAGATTAATCTTGCTCCCTGGCTTAAATCAGTTTTATGGGCCAAGAATATTGACGAGGCTAAGCGTCAACTACCACAGTTAAATGATGAGCAATATATCGCAACTCAAGAAGGATATTTGGTGGGACATGGTTTTGTGTTAAATCACATCCAAGCCGGTCAATCTGCCATTATTCTAAGCCAAGAGCGAACTGTGCTTGCTGACGAGTTGAAAGCACTTGAAGCTGACCTGAGCTTAGCATTGCAGCAACTTACTCAGCAGACACAACAAGCTGCAGCTCATCAGGTGACATTAGGTCAAGTGCAACAATCGTGTCATCAACTGCAAATAAGCCAGACTAAACTGCACTCAACGGTAGCAAGTCTTCGTCAGCAAAATGCAGAAAAACAACAAAAACAACAACAATGCCAGGACACGTTGGTCAAACTTGAACAGGCTTATAATCACAAACAAATGCAGATAGAAGCATGCGAGTCACAGCTGACAACCCAAGAAGATGCATTATCCACAGCCATTAATCAACACGAAGTGGCGCAACATGCTTGGCAAACTAGTCAAGCTAAACTGCGTGAAACTAAATCTACACGTGCAGAAGCCATGGCTAAGTTAACCCTGCTTAAAACTCGTTTACAACAACATGCCACTGAGCAGGCGTTAAGTCAGCAACAGTTACAACAAAAAATTGAAAAACAATCTGAATTATCAAACCAATTCGCACAGTTACAACAAATGTTGCAAGACACTCAGTTGCAACATGGTGAACATCAATTAGCCCAACTATCTGCACAGTTAGCTGACGCGCTTGAGCAACAACAAGCCTTGCAGCTGAAATTACAACAAAACAGAGGGCAACAAGCTGAGTTGCAAACGAGTTTAGACAGTTCAGTATTGATTCAAAAACAACAGCTTGTAGCGTTACAGGACTTGACTCAAACAATAAGCACGTTAAAGTTACGTCGTGAAGGGTTAAAAGGGCAGGCGAATGCACAGCTGCAATTATTGCAAGAGCAGCAAATTCAGTTACAACAAGTGATTGACGACATGCCCGCTCATGCTTCAGCAAATGAGTGGGCGCAGCAGCTTGAAAAAGTAAAACAAAAAATAGTACGTTTAGGTGCCATTAATCTTGCAGCCATTGAAGAGTTTGAGTTACAACGAGAGCGAAAGGCCTATTTAGATAGCCAAGATGACGATTTAAATAAAGGATTAACGACGTTAGAAGACGCGATCCGTAAAATTGATAAAGAAACCCGCAGTCGTTTTAAAGCCACATTCGACACTGTAAACCATGATTTAGGGCTGTTATTTCCTAAAGTCTTTGGCGGGGGAAAAGCTTATTTGGCATTAACTGATGATGATTTGCTTGATACTGGTGTTACCATTATGGCCCAGCCACCAGGAAAGAAGAATAGCACCATACATTTACTTAGTGGTGGAGAAAAAGCGTTAACCGCATTATCATTAGTCTTTGCCATCTTTAGACTGAATCCAGCACCTTTTTGTATGCTAGATGAAGTGGATGCACCTTTGGATGACGCCAACGTTGAACGTTTTTGTCGCTTACTAGAAGAAATGTCACAAAGTGTGCAATTTATTTATATCAGTCATAATAAAATAACAATGGAAATGGCTGATCAACTTATTGGCGTTACTATGCATGAACCGGGTGTTTCAAGGATAGTCGCAGTGGATATTGAAGCTGCAGTTGCTATGGCTGATGCGGTATAAATTAGGAAGACAGGGAATCTAATGAAAGATCTACAACTGGTGTTGTTCGTATTAGGCGCTATCGCAATTATTGCAGTATTAGTGCACGGTTTTTGGTCGATTCGTAAACAACAACCTAAATCCATGAAACAAAGCCCTATGGCTGGATTTTATAAAGATCAAGCTCAACGTCGGGACTCAGAAGGTTTTGACGCAGATGGTATTGGTAAAGTGCGTGTGCGTAAACTCGATGATATTGAAGAAACCGTCAGTAAGCCCACGTTAAAAACACATGATACACCAGAGGCTCGCCCATCGATAAAAGCTGAACCCACATTTTCTAATACTCAGTCTAAGGAACCGTTGCGTCAATCTGCTTCTGACATCAGTAAAGCCCTCCCCCCTACACAACAAACCTTATTTGCTGAAGACGAAGATGATGTTCAAGCTCAAACGGTGGTCAAAGATCCTACTGTATCAATGGCTAAACCTAAGAAAATCATCAATGCAACTACGACACGTGGTCCACTCACCAGTTATTCAGGTGTAACAGCCACCACAACAAATGTTAAAACAGAGCCACAAAAAACGATCACAGAGCCAATAGAGCCGGTGGTGGAACCTGAGACAACACTTGAAAGTGAGCCCGTTGAGCCTACTGACGTATTAGTACTTCACGTCGTGGCTAAAGCCGGTGAACAAATTCAAGGGGCTGAACTGTTGCCGAGTTTGTTATCACTTAACTTTAAGTTTGGTGATATGGATATTTTTCATCGTCATATTGATAATGCTGGCACAGGCAAGGTGTTGTTTTCAGTTGCTAACATGCTCAAGCCTGGCGTATTTGACCCAGACAATATGGAACAGTTTGTTACTCAAGGTGTGGTGCTATTTATGACTTTACCTTGTTATGGCGATCCATTAATGAACTTTACTATTATGCTGAACTCGGCTTATCAAATCGCCGAAGACCTAAACGCTGAATTATTAGATGGGCAACGCCAACCTTGGTCAGATGACACCAAAAAAGATTATCTACGACGACTGAATGCTGCGTAGGTTTATGTTTTCATTAAGGCCGCAGCAGCGGCCTTAATTGTTTTATGCCCTTATTTTTATATAGAGTTACACAACGTATGACGGATATCACAATGCACGCCATTCACACGGAAATGGATCAACTGACTGACACAATTAATCAACATAATATTCGTTATTATGTTGATGATGCTCCGTCAATTCCCGATGCTGAATACGATAGATTAATTAAACGGTTAACAGAGTTAGAGCATGACTATCCGCAATTTAAATCAGTGGATTCACCGACCCAACGAGTCGGTGGTATGGCATTGCAGAAATTTGCTCAAATAACGCACCTTAAACCGATGTTAAGTCTCGACAATGCGTTTGAACAAGCTGATTTTGCAGCATTTAATAAACGTATTACAGACAAAGTGGATAGCGTTAATTATGTTTGCGAACCTAAACTGGACGGACTGGCTGTAAGTATTACCTATCGTTTAGGCGTTCTTGAACGCGCTGCCACACGTGGCGACGGCAGTGTCGGTGAAGACATTACTGAAAATGTCCGTACTATTCGTTCTATTCCGCTTAAATTACGTGGAGAAGGGTTTCCTGATTTAGTTGAAGTGCGAGGCGAAGTTTTTATGCCAAAATCTGCATTTGAGGCGTTAAACCAGCGTCAAATAACTAAAGGCGACAAAGTATTCGTTAATCCTCGTAATGCCGCTGCAGGTAGTTTACGCCAATTAGACAGTAAAATTACCGCTTCACGCGCGCTAGGGTTTTATGCTTATGCATTAGGTGTGGTTGAAGGTGAATCACAACCGATGCAAACAACACATTTTGGCCAACTGACACAACTAAAACAATGGGGGATCCCCGTTAGTAGTGAAGTGCAGGTAACAGAGTCATTAGAACAAGTTTACGCCTATTATGCCGATATCATGGCCAGGCGCTCTGCGCTAGAATATGAAATTGATGGTGTGGTAATTAAGGTGAACGATATTGCTAAGCAACAAACTCTTGGTTTTGTTGCCAAAGCACCTCGATGGGCTATCGCCTATAAATTCCCTGCACAAGAAGAAATAACCTTATTAGAGGCTGTTGACTTTCAAGTTGGTAGAACGGGAGCCGTAACGCCTGTTGCGCGTCTCAAACCTGTGTTCGTCGGCGGCGTCACTGTGTCTAATGCTACCTTACATAATGCTGATGAAATTGCCCGTCTCGGCGTTAAGATTGGTGATACCGTCATTATTCGTCGTGCTGGCGACGTGATCCCACAAATTGTTGCTATTGTTCCTGAAAAACGCCCTGATGATGCCCAAGATATTATTTTCCCTGAACATTGCCCTGTTTGCCAAAGTATTGTTGAGCGCCTAGAAGGTGAAGCCGTAGCACGTTGTAGTGGCGGTTTATTTTGTGAGGCACAAAGAAAAGAAGCGATTAAACATTTTGCATCCAGAAAAGCGTTAAATATTGATGGCATGGGCGATAAAATTGTCGAGCAATTGATAGATAAAGAATTAGTTAAAACCCCAGCAGACTTATTTGCACTCACGGCTTCAACTGTCACCATGCTCGATCGTATGGCAATGAAATCTGCCACTAATATTGTTGCCGCGATTAAAGACGCGAAAACAACCACCTTGGCGCGTTTTTTATATAGTCTAGGTATTCGTGAGGTGGGTGAGGCGACAGCTGCTAATTTAGCGCAACATTTTGCCGATTTTGAGCGGATCCGTACGGCAAGTGTTGAACAGCTACTTGAGGTGGCAGATGTTGGTGACATCGTCGCGAAACATATTCGTCAGTTCTTTGCTCAGCCACATAATATTGAAGTGATTGAACAACTGCTAGCCGCAGGTATTACTTGGCCTGTTATCGAACAAGCAGATGAAGCGCAATTGCGCCTTAAAGGCCAAACATGGGTATTAACGGGCACGTTAACCCAGCTGAATCGTAATGACGCTAAAGCTCAATTACAGGCTTTAGGCGCTAAAGTGGCAGGCAGTGTGTCAAAAAACACCGATTGTGTTGTTGCTGGAGAGGCTGCAGGGTCTAAATTGGCTAAAGCGCAAGAATTAGGTATTAATGTGATTGATGAACAGGGCTTGTTGGACTTGCTTAATGCAAAAAATGAATAACACTGGTTTTTTATTGATACTCGTAACAGCTGATAAGAGCTTATCGTGAATTTTAGTCATATTACTTGGTTGGATGAACGTGGCCATATAAAGCCACCTGTTTTTTTATATTTAATCCTTGTTTTTCTTGCGCGAGGCTGGTGTATTTTTATTGCCTCATTAACACAGTTTAATGATCGTGCGGGTTTAGTTCGTTTATTTTACCCTGAAAAAAGCGATTTTATACTGGCTTTGGTTGCAGGTGGTGGCGCAGTATTCCTTTACGGGTTAGTGATTGCTGAGCGAAAACGCAGTTGGTTAATCTTAAGACCATTATTTAGCCGAAGTATTTGGATTTTATGGGCTTTACTTATATTAGATGGTGTTTTTTTATTCCAACGGATTGTGCATGATGACTACTTATTTAAAGTAGGTTACTCACTGGACGCACTTGTGCTTTTTTGGTCTGTTATTTATGTCCTTAAATCGAAACGATTGCATTATTATTTTGCAGACTGGGCGCAAGATGACTCAGCATCCAAGGTTTGTTGATCTTTTTTGGTCATTTTTACTGCGTTATCGACTTTTTATCTAGAATAACGCCACCACAAAGCCTCAGCCTTGTCGCTCATATTTAAGTAATGACCAACAATTAACAGCATAACCAACCTTGAAAGATCAGCATACCCTAGTGATCAAAGTCACTAACATACTAAATAATGTACGTTATGTGATAAATGCACTATATTTATTGAGTGAGTAAAAATGTAACATCACGATATACATCACTTTATTTAATATAATATAAAAATGACATTGTCATCACAGCCATTACTTGGCCCATGTGAAAAGGATTTATAGTTTGGCTAAAGCAGAATTAACACAAATACCTGTTTCGCAATTGGTTATCGGGTTAACCGTTAAGCTTCCTTTATCATGGACTAGCCATCCTTTTTTTCGTAGTAAAGTCAAATTAGAGCAACAAGTTCAAATCGAGATGATCAAAGGGCTCGATGTTGAGTTCGTATACGTTATTGATGGCCATGATTTGCTAATTGAAGCTGCTGAACCTGCTGCTCTCGAGCAGAATGAAGAGGTCGCTAATCATGAAGTTGATTACCGCACCTTGGCCAAAAAAAGTATGCGTGTTAGTCAGCAACGCTTTGTTAAGTCGGTAAACGACAGTAGAACCGTATTTGGAAAAGTGGTCAGTGATCCAGAAGGCGCTTACCGTGAAGCAGCAACACTAGTTGAAGATTTAGTCGATCATCTGTATGAAAGTGAAACCCCGCATTTAACCCTAGTGGGCAGTGGTGAAACTGACATGAGCGTCACTCAGCATGGTATTTCGGTCGCCGTACTTTCGATGATGATTGCCCACTCGTTATCATTATCTAAGAAAGATGTGCGTGATATTGCTTTAGGTAGCTTGTTTCATGATATCGGTAAGCTCAAAGTGCCCGATATGATAAGGCGTAAGCGCGGTGAATTAACCGATGTAGAAATGAACTTCTTAAAAATGCATCCCAATTTTGGCTATGACATGCTTAACCGAACAGGGTTATTTCCTGAAGCCATGTTAGATATTGTTTTGCATCACCATGAGTTTATTGATGGCAGTGGTTACCCTGATAATTTGTCCGAAGCCAAAATATTATTCACAACACAAGTAGTGTCGCTAGCCAATGATTACGAAACCCTGCTTCAGCAATACCAAACACCTCAAGTTGCACTGGGCATTTTATTTAAAAACCATAGCAGCAAACACAATGATAATTTGATTTCTGTGTTAGTTAAAATTTTAGGTATTTATCCACCTGGCACCATAGTGCGTTTAACAGACGACAGCCTTGCAAAGGTGATGATGACGACGGCAGATGTTAAGCAGCCACATGTATGGTCTTGTGATATTGGTGGTGCAGAACCTAGCTTTCGTTTTTTAATTAATGAAGATGTACAAGTCAAAGAAGTTGTTAAGTTAGATGACTTATCCGACGGTGCGATTAAAACATTACAAGCTAATAATCCAATTAGTTTCTATTTTAATAATTTCAACCATTCGCCATAATTGATTCAGGCCAATTGATTTAGTGTGGCTTCTTGTTACTGAATTATTGCTTATCATGCAGCATAACAACATGTTTTTAAGCTCTTTTTTGTATAACATTGTCACATAACAGCACAATTTATCTTGAACATTTAACATCATATTGAGCATAAATGAACATAATTACCATTATTGGATGCGGTTGGTTTGGTTTTCCGTTAGCCAAACACTTAGTTCAACAAGGATTTCAGGTCAAAGCATCGAAACGCAATCCAATTGATTTAGTCCCATTACCGCTAGCAGGTATTGAGGCATATCAACTGGATTTGGCAAATGTCACTTCCGAGGTTAAATGCTCAACGTTATTTGATGCCGATGCAATTGTTATCAACTTACCACCAGGCCTTAGGCGAGGTGAAACAGACTATCTTGGCTATTTAATTCAGTTGAAAAATTTAATGGGGGAACGCCGATACAAAAAAGTGATTTTTATTAGTACTTCAGGGGTGTACCCACCACTTGATCAAACGCTGACCGAACATGATGCCGCCGCATTTAATGATACCAGTGTAATATTATTGCAAGCTGAAGCAATGTTTGCCGCATTGACAAACAGTTGCATTGTTCGATTTTCAGGTTTAGTGGGGCCGAAGCGTCATCCTGGACGTTTTTTTGCCGGTAAGACTGATATTAGTGGTGCAAATGTTGCTGTTAATTTAGTTCATTTAGATGATTGTATTGCCGCAATTAGTTTAATTCTTTCAAGCCAACATACAATGCCTATTTATAATCTTGTGGCCGAAGAACACCCTACAAGAGGCGAGTTTTATGCAGCAGCAGCTGAACATCTCGGACTCATTGCGCCACAATTTAACCAGCAACAACAGTCAAGTAAAGTTATCGATGGCCAGCTAATTTGTCAGCACTTAGGGTTTGAATATCGTCATCCCGATCCACTTAAAATGCTTGATGCTTGCTAAACGTGCATAGGCTATAATAGCCGCATATTTTGATCAAAAGGCAATTAAAGTGACGACTCAAACTCAGGCGTTTGCATTACTTCCAGGTGATGAATTCGTAGAACTGTACAAAGTATTAAAAGTGCAAGGTTTAGTGAATGGTGGTGGCGAAGCAAAACACGTTATCACTGAAGGTCAAGTTACCGTTAATGGTGAAATTGATACGCGTAAACGTAAAAAATGTGTTGTTGGCGATATTATTTCGTTCAATGATTCAAACGTTGAAATAGTTCCTGCTCAGTAAAGGATTAATAAATGCAATTCCCAGATGATGACAATGGCCAAATGTTGGCCGCAATGGCTGAAGCCGGTATTGATTTGACGCAATCTCTTGAGGTTGATTTTTTCTTAGTGTTCGATGATCAGCGTGATGCAGAATCCGCTATTGAAGCGTTAAGCCAAACCGATATGAAAGGTGAGCTTGAGCTTAATTTCGATGAAGAAAGTACCAAGTGGGAAGTGATTGTTTGCCTTCATATGGTGCCAGAATACGCCACCTTAGTTGCTAAAGAGACCGAGTTGAATAACTTTGCCCAAGAGTTTGATGGCGTGTCTGATGGTTGGGGTGTAATGCAGCATCAACAAGGTGACGATGAGTTTGCTGATGAAGATGATGATCATGAATGCAGCGAGCATTGTCATCACTAAGCTGTAATTGTACTCGATTAATAAAGCCGCTAATGCTTTGCATTAACGGCTTTATTTTTTGCTTTTGATAGCTAAGCAACAGCGACACTATTTTTGATATTTTTTTGGATCGTGTGGTGATCAATTTTTCATTATTTAATCGATTTCGTGCCAAGTTTTATTTATTTCCCGTAAGTTGACAAGGGGAAATAGATTAACCTCTATTTATTGTAATATCAGACACATAACCATGTTCAGTTGCAGCTAAAGATTGTTTTAGCATCAACGCTGCTTCCTTCGCGGTCATAAAGCTTGATGTATCAATGTCTTTACCGCTGGTTTGCCAGAAGTTCGTTGCCATACCACCAGGATAAACCGCAACAAGTTTCATTGGGCTACTTTTTAGCTCAAGACGAAGTGATTCTACTAACCCTTTAATCGCCCATTTAACCGCACAATACGTTGATTCATTAGCTTTGCCTGCTAGTGCTGCCGTGGACATTACAACAACAACGGTAACATGATTATCACGATAACGGCTCACCAATTCACGCAATACTAAAATGCTTGACGTCAGGTTATTGTGAATTAACTGATTAATTGCCTCGGGGGTTTGTTGTTCAATTGCCCCAAAATAACCACTGCCAGCACAATGTATTACGTGACTTGGAGGCTCAGATAACTGAGCAAATAACTGGTCTACATCTTCAGCGACACATAAATCCGCGGTGTGGGATGACACGTTAGTTTGTTCATGTTTGCTTAAGCCGGCGACAATATCTGTTAATTTTTGTTTGCTGCGGCCTGTTATCAACAGGGGATTATCTTCTGCTGCAAATAATTGCGTCAGTGCTGCACCTAAGCCACTACTCGCACCGGTGATAACAATCATAATAAAACCTTCAGTTAAATGTTTTCAAGGCTGGCTACTATAGCAATCAAGAGATAGACAGCAAAGCGATCGTGCTTCATAAAAGGTGGTAATTGGTAAGGTGCGAACAACAATAGGCTGTTAACTAACCGCTTATAGTGTTGAATAAGCAGTTAATTAAGGAAAATTGAATCAATTCCTCTGAACGCTTTGTATTTTTACGATAAAGATTGTCTAATAACGCCTTATCAAGTGTCTTGCTACTTCACGTTTGTTGCTATTAACGAGAATCTTTATGTTTGAACTTACGCTCCAACTCGCTCTTGTTCTATTTGGTGTGGCCTTAATCGCAGGTTTTATTGACGCAATTGCAGGTGGTGGCGGGTTACTCACTATTCCTGCATTGATGTGGGCAGGGTTACCACCCGCAGCAGCGTTAGGCACCAATAAATTGCAAGCCTGTGGTGGTAGTTTTTTTGCAAGCCTTTATTTTGTCCGTAAAGGTTTGGTTGATTTGCGCAGCATAAAACTGTCATTACTGTGTGCTTTCATTGGTGCAGCACTAGGTACGATATTGGTTCAAATGATTGATGCAAAATTATTAGAAGTAGTATTGCCATTTTTGATTTTGACCATAGGCTGCTATTTTTTATTATCTAAAAAAATAAGTGAACAAGACCGTCAACAAGTGCTGACCCCAAGCGTGTTTGCATTTACTGCGGCATTAGGAGTTGGTTTGTATGATGGCTTTTTTGGCCCCGGCACAGGCAGTTTTTTTGCTTTAGCATTTGTCTCCCTAGCGGGCTTTGGTTTAGCTAAAGCGACAGCTCATGCAAAACTGCTCAACTTTGCGACTAACATAGCCTCATTAATATTCTTTTTAATTGGCGGTCAAGTTGTGGTTGTTTTAGGGTTACTTATGTTAGTGGGGCAATCCATTGGTGCAACACTGGGCTCACGTTTAGTGGTCACTAAAGGTGTTAAAATTATCAAACCTTTGGTGGTGATTATGTCTTTTGGTATGAGTGGTAAATTATTGTGGTCACAATATATGTGATTAAGGCCTGTTGAACTATCATGGTTGAATTTTGTTCAAGAAAAAGGTTTTTAGCCGACCCTTCGAGCGATGTTTGTTGGTCATTTCTACAGCGTTATTGGCTTTTGATGTAAAATAACGACACAACAAAGCCTCTGCCTTGTAACTTATGGTTTCAGTTATAGATCAACAATTCGCTTCACCACAGCCTTGAAAGATCAACAGGCCCTAGAATCACGATGATCTGAGTTTGTTAACGTCATCATGGATGTCGTTCGTGTTTGTTTCAATATAAAGGGATGTTATGCGCATCATTCACACGTCAGATTGGCATTTGGGCCAATACTTTTATGGCAAAAGCCGCGCCCCCGAACACCAAGCTTTTATGGCATGGTTACTAGAGCAAATTGCGGTGCATCAAGTTGATGCACTTATTGTCGCTGGCGATATTTTTGATACCGGTACGCCGCCCAGTTATGCCCGCACGTTATACAATCAATTTATTGTCCAAATTCAGCAAGCGGGTTGTCAGCTTATTATATTAGGTGGCAACCATGACTCGGTTTCGACCCTTAACGAATCGAGACACTTATTAGCCTGCCTAAACACCATTGTAATACCTGGAGCGTTTGAACATGTTAGTCAACATGTAATAACGCTGAATAATAAACAAGGTGAAGTTGGTGCTATATTATGTGGTTTACCTTTTTTACGCCCTCGCGATATTGTGCTTAGCGAGTCAGGTGAGTCTTCTAGTGACAAGCAACATAAACTTGGCGAAGCCATCGGCGATTTGTATCAGCGTTGTTTTGAGCAGGCCTGCGCGATAAATGCCACCTTAACAGCGCCTGTTGCCATTATTGCAACAGGCCATTTAACGACAGTGGGGGCCAGTACATCGGAATCGGTTCGAGATATTTACATTGGCAGTTTAGATGCGTTTAATGCCGCCCATTTCCCTCCTGCAAATTATATAGCGCTTGGGCATATTCATCGGCCACAAGTGGTGGCTAAGTCTGAACACATTCGTTACAGCGGCTCACCGATAGCACTTAGTTTTGATGAACTAACAACGCAAAACGAAGCACAAAAGTCGGTGTTTTTAGTTGAATTTACGGAAGCCAAGCTTGCGCAAATAACACCATTAATGGTGCCCATGTGTCAGCCAATGCAGGTGTTAAAAGGCGACTTAGACAGTATTGAAAAGCAATTGAGTGAATTTCCTTCGCAAGCGGAAAGTTCGCTATTAACATGGTTAAGCATTGAAGTTTCGCAGCAAGATTACTTATCTGACTTACAGTCACGTATTGCCGATATGACTCAAGATAAAGCTGTTGAAGTGTTGCAACTAAAACGTGCCAGAAGCCAGCGTCAGCAACACATCAAACAACTGGACAATGAAACCTTATCTGAACTGAGCGTGAACGATGTTTTTGCTCGACGTCTAGCTCAAGAGCAATTTGAAACAGATGTACAACAAGCTCAACTTAGCCGAATTAAGCAGCGATTTAGCCAGGTGGTAGAGGAGGTAGAATCGGAGAGGAATACTCAAGAAACTGCAGCAAGCCATGTGTTGCAAGAATCGGTGATTCAATCGATAGCATCAAACAATAATGCGACTGACACAGCAGAAGGTGAGCAAGCATGAAGATATTAAGCCTTCGCTTTAAAAATATTAATTCACTTAAAAACGAGTGGAAAATTGATTTTACTCAATCACCGTTTGCTGAAAATGGTTTATTTGCTATTACCGGTCCAACAGGTTCGGGTAAAACGACTATTTTGGATGCTATTTGTTTAGCGCTATATCACCGTACGCCGCGATTAAGCAACATCTCTAAAACCACTAACGAGTTAATGACCCGTGGTACCGCAGAATGTTTAGCTGAAGTTGAATTTGAAGTCAAAGGCGTTGCCTACCGTGCTTTTTGGAGCCAGCGTCGCTCGCGTGATAAAGCCGACGGTAATCTACAAGATGCCCAAGTTGAGTTAGCTCAACTCAGTGATGGAAAAATTCTCGCCAGCCAGATTAAGCGTAAAACAGAGTTAGTTGAAGAGATAACCGGACTCGATTTTGCCCGTTTTACCAAATCAATGATGTTGTCTCAAGGGCAATTTGCCGCGTTTTTAAATGCCGATGCCAATGATCGCGCTGAGCTATTAGAAGAACTTACCGGTACCGAAATTTATGGCCTAATATCCGCGCGAGTGCATCAACATTTTAGTGATGCGAAAACCAATTTGAAAGTATTAGAGGCCAAGCTTGATAGCGTAGAATTGTTAGATGAACAACAACGCGAAAATCAGCAACAACAAATTGAACAGCTTAAACTGACTTTAGCAAGCGACCAGCAGCAGTTGGCACAACTAAGCCAATATCTGGCTTGGGCAGATAACAGCCAACAAGCGCAAGTATCGTTAAACAAGGCAATCGATGCTCAGCAACAAGCATTAATGCGTCAGCAGCAACATCGTGAAGAATTAGTACAACTTGAACACAGTGAACCTGCACAACAGATTTCACCATTATTTGAACAGCAACAAAAAGCCCAGCAAAAAGCACAATTATTGACCGCTCAAATTGACAGGCTGACTCAGCAAACTCGCCAAGCAGAGAGCGAGTTGCAAAACCACAAACAAAAGCAAAGCCAAGGACAGAAACATCTTGAGCAAGTCTCTGTCGCACACAAAGACTTATTGAACCTAATTGACCAACAAGTGTTACCGTTAGATCAACAGATTACGCAATTAAGTTATCAGTTATCCCAAGTTAAAATAAGCCATCAGCAAACTGCTGAGCAACAACAAAAAGCAGCAGCACTTCAGCAAGAGCAACAATTACAACAACATCAACTTACAGAGACAAAACAATGCATCCAGCAACAGCTCGACAGTTTGCCGCAAGGTGAAGACGTTGCCAAAAAGTTTGCTGCTTGGCAAAGCCAATATCATCAGGCACTACAACTGACACAACAGTTAAGCCAAACTAATGAGCATATTATTCAGCAACAAAACAACAAGGTGCAAACCCAAGCCGCATGTGTAGCGCTTACTCCGCAACTATCTCAGGCACAATCGACGCTAAAACAGGCAATAGCTCAGCAAGCTCATAGTCAACAGGCATTAACTTCATTGCTGTCTGGCCAAGATGAGTCGCAAATCCAAGCTGAATACCAACAATTACTCGACCAGCAAGCAGAACGCTATCAATTGAGTCAATTATTTAGCCAATTTGAGCGTCAACAACAGCAGTGTCAGCAGTTGGTGAGTCAAACCACGCAGTTTGACACTGAACTACAAGTATTAGCCCAGGAGTTGGTGAAGGTAAGAACGCAATGGAGTGAAAAAAACCAGCAAGTTAAAGATGTCCAAACGATTTTGCAGCAAGAACAACAAATTGCCAGTTTAACTATCGAGCGCGCCAAACTTAAAGCCGGCGAGCCTTGCGCCTTATGCGGCTCCACGGAGCATCCATTAATTGAACGTTATGAAACGCTAAATGTATCTGCTACCGAACAACGAGCGCTACAATTACAAAATGAGCTTGATGCCATTAAACTGCAAGGCGAACAATTAAAAAATCAGCAAACTGCCTTGCAAGTCAATCATGACAATTCATGCAAGCAATTAACCCAAGCACAAACTGAACTACACATTACCCAGCAGCAATGGCAACAGTTAACCAAAGCGTTGGCCATTACGTTACAACTGGATGTGCAGCAACAAGATGTGTTGGCAACTTATATTGCTAACGTTGAAACTCAGCAACAGCAATTAGCCAGCACACTGAGTCAGCTCAATCAATGTCAGAAGATCTTACATCAAGATCAACAGCGTGTCGTACAAGCAGAACAAGCGCTTGGGAAATTAGTTAATCAACAAGGATTGTTAGAGCAGCAACTCGATAATATGCAACAAGCACTATTGGGGTACCAGCAACAAATAGAGTCGGTTAGTGCACAACAACGCGACATTATTCTTGTTCTTGAAACCCAAATTATTGCCACTGACCTTACACCACCAAACATTATCGATGCAATGACATGGTTAGATAAACTACAACTGCAACTCGATCTCTGGACACAGGCGAAGCAGCAAGCGATTGATAACCAGCAGCAGTTGAGCATCACCACAGAAAAGCTCACCGCAAGTCAACAACAGATTGATGTGCTTAACACTCAGTTTATGTCACTGAGTGAGCAAGTCGATAACCAACAGGTACAACTCAATAAAGTACAACAGCAACGTGAAGCACTGTTTGCAAATAAAGTAATTGACGATGAAAAACGGCTTAGCCAAACACGGGTAGAGCAGGCTCAACAAGCTTTTACATTGCTTCAACAACAGTTACAAGCCGCAGACAAATTACTCGCGGGATTACAAGTGCAGCAACAAGGCGTAATAACCCAAGCAAGTGATGCCCAACAAGAATTACAACAACTACAAACGCAGTGGCAAACAGCATTACAAGCCAGTCCCTTTGATAATCAACAAGCATTTGAACAAGCACTATTAACTCCCAAAGCACGGCAAACATTACAACAGTTGAAGCAACAGCTCGACAACGACATTGTTAAAACTAAAACCCTTGTGGATCAGGCTTTAGTGCGTCAAACCGAACTTAAGCTGCTTGGCGAGCAACACGATTATGATGCAGCACTCCAAAACGAGGTTGTGCAACAGCATCAAACACTAGAAGCAACACTTCAACAAGATAAACAAGTACTTTGGCGCTTAACCCTTGAATTAGAACAAGATGCTAACAAACGTGCTGGGCAACAGACATTGCTCCTTGAGCAAGCGAAAATGCAGCAAGATTACGACGACTTAGCTTATTTACATTCGTTAATTGGATCACAAAAAGGCGATAAGTTCCGTAAATTTGCCCAAGGACTCACTTTGGACCATTTAGTCGCTTTGGCAAACAGACAGCTTGAGCGTTTGCACGCCCGTTACTTACTGGAGCGTAAAGAGTCTGATGCATTAGAGTTACAAGTACTCGATACTTGGCAGGGCGATGCCGTGCGTGATACCCGGACGCTGTCTGGTGGAGAAAGCTTTTTAGTGAGTTTGGCCCTTGCATTAGCGCTTTCTGATCTCGTGAGCCATAAAACGAGCATTGACTCACTGTTTTTAGATGAAGGCTTTGGTACTTTGGACAGCCAAACCTTGGATACGGCATTAGACGCATTAGATAATTTAAATGCATCAGGCAAAATGATTGGTGTTATTAGCCATATCGAGGCCATGAAAGAGCGGATAAGCGTGCAGGTGAAAGTGAATAAAATGAATGGTCTTGGCATTAGCAAATTACAAAGTGAGTTTGCGGTTAACGGGGCTTGATAGACCGCTAACTCCCATGATTACTGTTATCAAGTTCAAATTTAATATGAATAAAATAACATTTTATATTTGTAATATGATTATTTTTTGATATAAAAGAGCGTTGATATGCAATTTGAGTTCAAAAGTCCTTGTTTTAAGCTGTTTTACCGGACTTCGTAGTATCAAAAATTGGATCATAGATATTATAAAAAAGATTTGAAGGCATAGGGGGAACTCACTTTATGCTCGTATCGCAATAATAAAAGAAAATAATAAATATAAAGCGTCATCTTTTAGGGTGGATTAACCATTGCTACTGAGTAAAATTATGGGCCTCCAAAGGCCAGATGTAAGTTCGCTGAACTTACCCAACTTGCACAAGAAAGTCTTGCTTGCAAGTGTATTTATTGTTGGAGCAGCATTATTGTGGCCAACACAACAAGAGTTTTCAACACAACGTATTCCAGTGGCAATCGATATTGACTCGTTATTGCCGAACATTACCCAACAAGATCACGCACCTGTGGCTGTTCATCACGTCACCCCAATTCTTGATCGTGTTATTCAAAGTGGCGATACCTTAAGCCATTTATTTGAACTAGCAGGCATCGACCAGCGCACCATGTATAAAGTGCTCGAAGCCGATTTAGAAGTGCTTGCCTTAGATACATTATTGCCCGGCAACCGTATCCAGTTTTGGGACAATGCTAATGGTGAGTTAGAAAAATTAGAATTGTATTTCAACCCTGCGCATCAAGTGGTGTTCACTCGTTTTCAAGATGGCAGTTTTGAAGTAAAAGACATAAATATTGACGGTATTTGGCAAAACCGCATTGTGGGTGGTGAAATCAACGGATCTTTTTATCTATCAGCCAAACGTGCGGGGTTAAGTGCTGCCGAAATTCAAAAAGTAGAATCTTTGTTAAAAGCGAAATTAAACTTTTCACGTGATTTGCGTGCGGGTGATACTTTTTCGGTATTAGTTAACGATCAATTTGTGGAAGGTGAAGCAACAGGTGTGACCTCGATTGAAGGTATTCGTATTAATACTGGCCGTCGAGACATTACTGCATTCCAAAACACCGATGGTAATTATTACGATATTAATGGTCAGAGTTTGGCACCTGCTTTCCAACGCATTCCTTTAAATAAAAAAGTGCGTTTAAGCTCGCGATTTAACCCTTATCGTAAGCACCCAATTACGGGGCGTGTTCGTCCTCACAATGGCACAGACTTTGCCACACCAATAGGTACTCAAGTGGTTGCGCCTGGAGACGGTGTTGTTACATTAGTGAAAAAGCATGCTTTTGCGGGAAATTATATTGTGATTGAACACGATAATAAGGTTCGTACCCGCTACCTGCATTTGTCGAGATTTTTAGTTAAAAGAGGTCAACGTGTTACTCGTGGTCAAGTGATTGCCTTATCTGGAAATACTGGCGCTTCAACAGGTCCACATTTACATTATGAATTTATTGTAAATGGTCGTCCCGTCGACGCGATGAAAGCCAATATTGCAGAAGCTAAAGTGTTGCCTAAAAAGCAATTACAAGCATTTCAATCATTAGTACGTAGCCGTAGCATGATGATGGACTTAGGTTAATCTGTAGAAGCTTATAACGCCATTGTGATTACACTATTATATGCAGCCAATCGGCTGCATTTTTTATAAGAGAATAGCCATTGTTTCAATAATTGCTCTCAGAGTGAAAAACTAAGTGATGCTAATTGAACACATTATTATACCAATCCCATTAAATATCTGGTCAGTTCAGAGTCTCTCAGGTTTTTCAATTCAAGGCACATTGATGTAGAAATGGTTGTTGTCTTTTAAATCGATGTAACACAGAAGTGGAATACCTGAGAGACTCCATTCTGGCGGGTTTCAAAGTCCTTTATGCTTCGTTAGATGCTTTCAAAATACGACGGCATGGTCTATTTTTTTCCATAAAAA
>NZ_JBSQBN010000004.1:0-84356 GCF_053850585.1 Shewanella sp. A22 | reverse complement strand
CCAAACAATTTAAGTTAGAAGGCAAGCGAGAGAGGAGTTATCCACGCTGCTTAAAAGTCAGTAAAAACAAGTATCCGGTAGCAAAAAGAAAAAGTGCCGCTCACCTTAAGTGAACGGCATTACCCTTAGGCGCTTTTTTATTGTACGGAATTATATTGAGAATATATATTTAAAACGTTATGAGTTTCTCATGTAATTCAGCAAACTCTTGTTCACTCAATTCTACTTGAGCTAGCAATACCGCCAATACGGGTTTAGGTAATTTATCGGCTTGCAGCAACATCGAACACTCACTAATAATATTGGCTTTCCAAATAAGCAATGTCATAGCATCATCGGGTTTAACATGGGTGTTAGCAAGCAATGTTAATGGTGTTTCAAAATGCTGTGGTAATTGCCAATGCCGAGCTAGAAGCGCACTTAATGTTAAAGATTTTGTGGTCATCACCTGCTTAAATAACATTGAACTGGGTTGTTCACTAGGTTCAGCTTGATAAAAAGCATCCACCAACATTTTAAAAATCGCAATTTTACCCACATCATGCAATAGACCAAGCAAAAAAACACTATCACGCTGTTCAGTACTTGCTAACTCACTGGCTAAAAAGGCTACTTGCATAGAATGCCGCCAAATTTCAGCACCAAATCGTCTAAAATAAATCGGCTTTATATCGATTAATTCACGGGCTAAACACGCGGTAATAAACTGCCTCAACTGCTGCCGACCTACTTGAACTAACGCTTGCTGAAGACTGTTTACGTCTGAATCAGCACGCTTGAACGCAGGAGAATTACATAATTTGAGCACTTCAACACATAATAAAGGGTCTTGTTCAATTAGCTTTATTAGCTCTTGGGTTTCAATACCATCATCCGCAAGTTTTTTATCTAACTCTAATATTTTGCTAGGTAATTTTAAAACATTTTCCGCTATAGATTCTGGCGAACTCAATGCCAGTTCAATATTATGCATTACGCTACGTTCAAGGTTATTAGCAATACCCATGGTGGTATTTTGATTAGCAAATAACAGGCTATAAAATAAAGCACTTAAATCTAGTTGTGATTCAGTGGCTTGTTTTGGGGTAATTTCAACAACAGGAGCAGCGGCTTGAGCTTGTTGTTTGGCTTGTTGACGTTTCTCTACTGTGGTTATGCCAGTAAATTTGACTTGTTCATTACGATCACGAATATTAAACAGTTTTTTAAAAAAATGAGTAACCACAATTTTAAGCCTTATAAAATGAATAATATAACCATAGCAATAAATACAAAAATGGGCGCCATTAAGGCACCCATTTACACACAAAAATAGTGTTATACGTCTAAGTTTGCAACATTTAGTGCGTTTGTTTCAATAAACTCACGACGAGGCTCAACTTGGTCGCCCATCAAACATGTAAACAGTTGATCAGCAGCAACGGCATCTTCGATGGTAACACGCAACATACGACGAGATTCCGGATCCATTGTTGTTTCCCACAATTGCTCAGGGTTCATTTCACCTAACCCTTTATAACGTTGAATATACAAACCACGTTTCGCTTCGGTAATGGTCCAATCTAATGCTTCTAAGAAGCTTTCAACTTCTTTAACACGCTCACCACGTTGTACATAACCACCTTCTTCAATCATACCGTCTAATGCTGCACCTAACTTAGCTATGCGCTGGTAATCTGTAGAGGTAAAGAAGTCATAACCAAATAAGTAACTTGTATCGATACCATGCTTACGAATGGTCACACTTGGTGTATAAACTTTACGTTCAGGATCAAGCATAACATCAGCAGTAAAGATAATGCCGCTACTTTCACGCTCAACTAAATCGGCAATAAAGCGATTACACCACGCCATCATTTGCGCTTCATCACTCAACATGTCAGCTGTAACAGCTGGATGATATAACATACGATCAAGCAGGTTAGCAGGAAAACGTTTTTCTAAACGTGAAATAATGCGTTCCACTTCTCGATATTGAGCAACTAAGGCTTCTAATGGCGCACCAGACATACCAAGAGCACCTTTGCTCGGGTAAATATTGGTGCCATCAAGGGCTTGAGTCGTTAAGTATTCGGTTAATGCTGGCTCATCTTTTAAATACTGCTCTTGCTTACCTTTTTTTACTTTAAAAAGAGGTGGTTGAGCAATATAAATATAGCCACGCTGGATTAGTTCTGGCATTTGGCGGAAAAAGAAGGTCAGCAACAGGGTACGAATGTGTGAGCCGTCGACGTCAGCATCGGTCATGATAATGATGTTGTGATAACGAGTCTTATCTGGATCATATTCATCACGGCCAATACCACAACCAAGTGCAGTAATAAGCGTCGCCACTTCCTGAGAAGATAGCATCTTGTCGAAACGCGCTTTCTCAACGTTTAAAATTTTACCTTTAAGCGGCAAAATAGCCTGGTTTTTGCGATTACGCCCCTGCTTGGCAGATCCGCCAGCAGAGTCCCCTTCCACTATGTATATTTCAGAAAGACCAGGATCTTTCTCTTGGCAATCGGCTAGTTTACCAGGCAAACCACCTAAATCTAATGCACCTTTACGACGAGTCATTTCACGGGCTTTACGAGCTGCTTCACGAGCACGTGCAGCATCAACGATTTTGCCAACAATTAATTTAGCATCTGCAGGGTTTTCTAATAGGTAATCATTTAACTGTTCACCCATTGTTTGTTCAACTGCACTTTTCACTTCACTCGACACAAGCTTATCTTTTGTTTGCGAGCTAAATTTAGGATCTGGTACTTTTACAGAAATAACAGCTGTTAAGCCTTCACGAGCATCATCACCAGTAGCATTGGTTTTACCTTTTTTGTTAAAACCTTCTCGTTCCATATAATTATTCAGATTACGAGTTAATGCACCACGGAAACCCGCTAAATGTGTACCGCCATCGCGCTGTGGAATGTTGTTGGTAAAACAAAAAATACTTTCTTGGTAACCGTCATTCCACTGCATAGCGACTTCAACAGTAATACCGTCTTCGCGTTCTTGAGTAAAATGGAATACATCTTTATTGATAGGTGTTTTATTACGATTTAAGTAATCAACAAAGGCACTAATACCACCTTCATACTTAAAGAACTCATCTTTACTGTCACGCTCATCAACTAAACGAATGCCCACACCTGAATTCAAGAATGATAGTTCACGGACTCGTTTGGCCAAAATTTCAAAATGAAATTCAACATCAGTAAATGTCTCACTACTAGGCCAAAAACGAAGTTCAGTACCCGTTTTAACCGCATCACCAATTTCTTTTATAGGCGCATCAGGTACGCCATGAGTATAAAACTGCTCATAAACCTTACCAGCTCGACGGATGGTTAATTGTAGTTTCTGCGATAATGCATTAACGACCGATACACCCACACCGTGAAGGCCACCAGAGACCTTGTAAGAGTTATCATCAAACTTACCACCAGCATGAAGCACAGTCATAATAACTTCAGCAGCAGAAACCCCTTCTTCCTCATGGATTGAAACAGGAATACCACGACCATCGTCTTTTACTGAGACTGAACCATCTGAATGAATGGTAATGGTGATATCACTACAATGGCCGGCTAAAGCTTCATCGATAGAGTTATCGACCACTTCGAATACCATGTGATGAAGACCAGTGCCATCATCAGTATCACCAATGTACATACCAGGTCTCTTACGGACTGCATCAAGGCCTTTTAATACCTTGATACTCGAAGAATCGTAACTATTCTCTGACATATTTATCTCTCGTTGTTATTCAATAACCGTTATTTGCCCGTGCTCCACATGAAACATCCTGTTAGGAGGGCTAGATAACGAATCGACTATTGCTAGCGGGTCAATCGCGGTCACAAAAATTTGCGCACCGGTATCGGTTAACTGCTGTAACAATAGCTGCCTATGCTGTGCATCCAACTCCGACGGTAAATCGTCGACCAGATAAATACTGTTTTTATCTAGCTGTTGTTTGAGCAACTTTCCCTGTGCAATACGCAGTGCACAGACTAATAATTTTAATTGTCCACGGGACAACGCATCCTGCGCTGGTAAAGTTCCCACACGCAAACGCAAATCTGCTTTATGGGGGCCGCTGCCCGTATTGCCAGCGGCTAAATCTCTTGAATATTGGTTTTCAAGTAATAGGGAAAAATCCGTTTTGCTGTCCCATCCTCGAGTAAAAGAAACCTTAATATCAATCTGAGGTAAAAACACCTCGATTATACCCTTAAGTAGCACATTTAACGAGTCTACATATTGATTTCGTATCTCAGTAACTTGTTCAGCATACCGCACCAACTCCTTATCCCAAAACCGTATTTGATTATAGGAAGATTGATTTCTAAGCAACTGATTACGCTGCTTTAATACCTTTCTAACATTCACCCAAGCTTGATAAAAATGTGGGTCAGAATGAAATGCACCCCAATCGATAAATTGACGACGGGCCTTGGGTCCTTCAAACAATAAAGAAAAACTTTCTGGAGTAATAACTTGAATAGGTAATGTTTCAGCTAAGGTTGATAAACGTTTCACTTTCTCGCCATCAATTTTAACTTCTATTTCACCGCTTCGATGGCGACGCAAGCCAATTTTACAGTCTCGTTCTACATCAATTAAGTGTGCAAATAAGGTTAGTTTATCATCATTTGTATTGATCACTCGTTGAGACAAATGACTGCGAAACGAACGCCCCATACCCAAAAAGTATATAGCTTCAAGAATACTGGTTTTACCGCTACCATTTTGGCCATAAATCAAATTTAAACCTTCGCTTGCTGTAAGCGATGCTGAATTGATATTACGAAATGAACCTATAGTAATACGCGATAAACTCATGAACACCTGTTGTACGAACCTAATAAAGCAATAGAGACAAATAAGGTGCTTTGCAGCACCTTATTAGCTTGAATAACCAATATGCCTTAGAGACGCATTGGCATCACTACATACATTGAATCTTCTTCTTTGTGATTCTCAATCAAAGCACTAGAATTGCCATCAATTAAGGTGATACGCACTTCATCACTGGCTAAATTATTTAACACATCGAGTAAATAACTCACGTTAAAACCAATTTCTAAATTGTCGGAGTCATAATCAACATCAATAATTTCTTCAGCTTCTTCTTGCTCTGGATTATTCGCAGTTATTTTTAATAAACCGGGTTCAAGTTGAATACGTACACCGCGGAATTTTTCATTAGAGAGAATAGAAGCCCGAGTTAATGCCTGTTTTAACTGGTTACGACTGGCAATAACCACTTTATTACCACCTTTAGGTAGCACGCGGCGGTAATCAGGGAAACGGCCATCTACAAGCTTACTGGTAAATACTGCAGAACGGGTAATCGCTCTAATAGCATTATCACCAATGGCAATAGTAATGTCCTGGTCGTCACTGTCGAGCAAGCGTGCCATTTCAACCACACCTTTACGCGGCACGATCACTTGTTTTTCAGGTAATGACACTTCAACCATACGATGGCTTAATGCTAAGCGATGTCCGTCTGTGGCAATGGCACGCAATACATTACCTTCTGTTTCAAACAACAAACCATTGAGGTAATAGCGTACATCTTGGTTAGCCATTGAAAACTGAGTTGAATCAATAATCGATTTCAACACACCTTGTTTTAAGCTAAATTCAATATCCGCTTGGAATGCTTCAACGTTAGGGTAATCTTCGGCGGGTAATGTTGCCAATGAAAAACGGCTGCGTCCAGAACGCAATAGCCACTTGTTATCTTGTTGCTCAACTTTTAATGCGCTTTGTTCAGGCAATGACTTAACGATGTCGAGTAATTTCTTAGCTGGCACGGTAGTACGGCCAATACTAATATCACCATGAATGGCAGCTTGACCCACCAATTCAACCTCTAAATCGGTACCGGTTAGCTTAAGTGAGTCTTCACTAACCTCAACTAATAAGTTGGCTAAAATTGGTAAATTGTGTCTGCGTTCTACCGCGCCGCACACTAGCTGCAACGGCTTTAATAGGGCATCCCTATCAATTGAAAATTTCATCGTATCTACATTCCCTGAATTAAGAAGATAATGTTCTAATCAAGTTCGCATAATCTTCTTTAATATCATGACTCTCTTCGCGTAATTGCGCAATTTTACGACAAGCATGTAATACTGTCGTATGGTCACGACCACCAAAAGCATCACCAATTTCCGGTAAACTTTGGTTAGTAAGTTCTTTAGATAACGCCATCGCAACTTGTCTAGGTCTTGCAACGCTGCGAGAACGGCGTTTAGACAACATATCTGCCATTTTTATTTTATAGTATTCAGCGACTGTCTTCTGAATATTGTCTATAGTGACTAATTTTTCTTGAAGTGCCAAGAGATCTCTTAACGCTTCACGCACAAAATCGATAGTTATTGGCCGACCTGTGAAATTGGCATTGGCAATAACACGGTTTAGCGCACCTTCTAATTCACGCACGTTTGAACGTAAACGCTTGGCAATAAAGAAAGCCACTTCATCAGGTAAGTTAATACCACTCTCTTGTGCTTTACGCATTAAAATAGCCACGCGGGTTTCTAATTCTGGCGGCTCAATAGCAACCGTTAAGCCCCAACCAAAACGTGATTTTAAGCGATCCTCTACCCCGTCGATTTCTTTAGGATAACGGTCTGAGGTTAAAATAATCTGATGATTACCTTCTAACAGTGCGTTGAAGGTATGGAAAAATTCTTCTTGGGAACGATCTTTGTTAGCAAAAAACTGAATGTCATCAATAAACAAAGCATCAACACTACGGTAATAACGCTTAAAGTCTTCGATAGCATTATTTTGCAGAGCCTTAACCATATCCTGAACAAACCGCTCTGAATGCATATACACCACTTTAGCATTAGGATTATTTTTAATAATACCATTACCTACGGCATGTAAAAGGTGAGTTTTACCTAAACCTGTACCGCCATATAAAAATAACGGGTTATAAGCCCCGCCTGGATTTTCAGATACTTGTAACGCCGCAGCTTTACCTAATTGGTTAGATTTACCTTCAACAAAGTTATCAAACTGATAAGTTGGATTAATATTGCTGCGGTGATTAGCATTCACAATCGGCTCTGCTTGGGTATTAAATGACGTCGTTCCCACTTGTGCTTTAGTCTGGCGAGTCACAGGCTTAGCGGCTACGGGTGTAGGTGCGGAAGGACGTGCAGAAGGACGGCTACCAATATCAAAACGTAACATAGGCGCATTACCGCCCATTTGTTCAGTAAAAAATTGATTAATGATATTAATGTATTTGTCGCGAACCCAATCGAGCACAAAACGATTTGGCGCATACAAAACCAATGTATCACCATCCATTTCAGCCTGTAACGGACGGATCCACATACTGAACTGCTGCGCTGATAACTCGTCTTGCAGTCTGCCGATACATTGTTGCCAAAGTGAAACCGCCACTTATTTATCCCCAAATATCTTTAATCAAAGGAGGTGTATTCTATAGGGAGATCACAATGATCGCTATCCTTAAAATCATAATTATCCCCAGCAAGATCATTCTATGTATATATCTGTGATCATGAAAGATCAAAATCGATCCACTTATTGTAAATTTCAAGCAAATCCAGCTTTATTAACCGATCCACCTTGATCTATAATAACGATTGTTTGATCGGCTTAAACGATGAAAGATCCACAAGATATAGTGTCTGTGCACAGACTTATCCACATCTTCTGGTGCTTAATCGTTAGTCGTTCAAAATAAAGTTTGGCAGAAATTTATCATATAAGCACTTTCGTTATTGACGGTAGTAATTAAAGTGATTACAATTCGGCCTCTTTTTTGCCCTTACCTCTAATGTTGGAGATAAGGTAAATTCACTAACAAAGACGGATTGCCATCATGAGTAAACGTACTTTTCAACCTAGCAACCTGAAGCGCAAGCGTTCTCACGGCTTCCGCGCTCGTATGGCCACTGTAGGCGGCCGTAAGGTGCTTGCACGTCGTCGTGCGAAAGGTCGCGCTCGTTTATCTGCGTAAGTAGATAACTAGGTGACTAGCTATACCTTTACGCGGGAGTTACGCTTGTTAACTCCCGCGCAATTTAAATCTGTATTCTCCAATCCAATCAAAGCATCCTCTGCTGAAATAACTCTGCTCGCAATTCCAAATTCAGAGCAACATCCTCGTTTAGGATTAACTGTGGCCAAACGTTTTGTTAAACGTGCAAACCAACGTAATCGTATTAAACGGGTGATAAGAGATAGTTTTCGTTTACATCAACACGACATCCCAGATATAGATATCGTTGTATTAGTCAGAAACGGCGTGATGGAAATGGAAAATGCAGAACTACACAAATTAATAGAAAAGCTATGGCGCAAACTCAGTCGCCGTTACAATGGTTAGCAACTACGGTTATCCGTGGTTACCAAATTATTATCAGCCCTTTATTGGGACCGAGGTGTCGGTTCAATCCAACTTGTTCTTATTATGCTATAGAAGCAATAAAAACACATGGAACAGTGAAAGGGAGTTGGCTTGCAATGAAACGCATATTAAAATGTCACCCTTTACATCCCGGCGGTAGTGATCCCGTCCCCCCTAAAAATGACAGGTGTAATAAATAGGCTATGGAATCTCAACGCAATATATTGCTAATCGGTCTGCTGTTTGTCAGCTTTTTAATGTGGCAGCAATGGCAAACAGATAAAGCACCAAAACCGGCAGCAGCACAAGCTGTAAGTCAAACTAACGCAGCATCGCAACACAGTGCTGACGTTCCTGAAGCAGACATTACTGGAGTTCCAGTAGAGTTACCTGCAACTAAAAACCTTATTAACGTTAAAACTGATCAGCTTGATATAAAAATCAACCCGATTGGTGGTGACATTGTTTATGCCGCATTAGTGGAACATAAACGCGAAATAACCAGTAACGATCCATTTGTTATTTTAGAGCAAAATAACGATTTTACTTATATTGCACAAAGTGGCTTGATAGGCCGCGATGGTATTGATAGCAGTTCAAAAGGCCGAGCAGCATTCGCCACACAAAATAATTCATACACGTTAGCTGAAGGTCAGGACACATTAACAGTGCCATTAACCTTTACTGCAGCCAACGGTGTCACCTACGTAAAAAACTTTACTTTTACTCGTGGTCAATATGACATCAAAGTAAATTACACCATTAACAATACATCTACAGCACCTTTACAAGTGCAAATGTATGGCCAAATCAAGCAATCGATTAAAGAATCAGAAAGCAGCATGATGATGCCAACTTATCGTGGTGGTGCTTTCTCGTCTCAGGATACTCGTTATGAGAAATATAACTTTGACGATATGGCAGAGAAAAATCTTTCCAAAATCACGCTAGGTGGTTGGGCAGCAATGTTACAACATTACTTTGTGTCGGCTTGGGTACCACCTGCAACAGATTCAAACACCATTTTCTCAAGTGTTAGCGCTGGTGGACTGGCTAATATTGGTTTCCGTGGTGCTGTGTATGATATTGCACCAGGTACAGCAAAAGAAATTAGTTCACAGTTTTATGTTGGTCCAAAAAATCAAAAAGCGCTATCCGCTATTTCTGAAACATTAAACTTGGTTGTTGATTACGGTTTCTTATGGTGGTTAGCTATTCCAATCCATTGGTTATTGATGTTCTATCAATCATTTGTAGGTAATTGGGGTGTAGCGATTATTTTGATTACCCTCACAGTACGTGGTGGTCTATACCCACTGACTAAGAAACAATATACCTCCATGGCCAAAATGCGTAATCTTCAGCCAAAATTAACGGAGATGAAAGAACGCTTTGGTGATGACCGTCAAAAGATGGGTCAAGCTATGATGGAGCTGTATAAGAAAGAAAAAGTAAACCCTATGGGTGGTTGCTTACCTATTCTATTACAAATGCCAATTTTCATCGCATTATACTGGGTACTACTGGAAAGTTATGAATTACGCCATGCGCCATTCATGCTTTGGATTAATGATTTATCGGTTCAAGATCCATACTATGTATTACCATTGCTAATGGGCTTATCAATGTTCTTGATGCAGAAAATGCAACCCGTAGCGCCAACAATGGATCCAATGCAAGTAAAAATGATGCAGTGGATGCCCGTTATCTTTACCGTATTCTTCTTATGGTTCCCAGCAGGTCTAGTACTTTACTGGTTAGTAGGTAACATAGTTGCCATTACACAGCAGAAGATTATTTATGCAGGCCTTGAGAAAAATGGCATAAAATAAGCCTCTGCTCAATGTTGTATAACTGATGAAAAGGCGGCTGATTAGCCGCCTTTTCCTTTATCAATTTTATAGGTACTACCGTGACAACAGACACTATTGTGGCACAAGCCACCGCACCAGGAAGAGGTGGCGTAGGTATCATTCGTGTATCAGGCGACTTGGCCACTAAAGTAGCCAGCGCGGTTATTGGCCATGTGCCTAAAACTCGTTACGCTGAATATTGTGACTTTAACAATGCTGACGGTCAGGTGATTGATCAAGGGATAGCGCTATTTTTTAAAGGACCAAATTCATTTACCGGCGAAGATGTCCTAGAACTCCAAGGTCATGGTGGTCAAATAGTGCTCGACATGCTAATTAAGCGCGTCATGGAAATAGACGGTATTCGCATTGCTAGGCCTGGTGAGTTCAGCGAACAAGCCTTTATGAACGATAAACTCGACTTAACTCAAGCAGAAGCCATTGCAGACTTAATTGATGCCACCAGTGAACAAGCAGCAAAAAGCGCATTACAATCATTACAAGGTGAGTTTTCAAAAGAAGTACATGAGCTGGTTGAGCAAGTCACCAACCTGCGCTTATATGTAGAAGCCGCGATTGATTTCCCCGATGAGGAAGTCGACTTTCTATCCGATGGTAAAATTGCCAACGCTTTATATAAAATAATCAGCAAACTAGACACTGTACAAGCTAGCGCCAAGCAAGGTTCAATCATCCGCGAAGGAATGAAGGTTGTGATAGCTGGCCGCCCAAATGCTGGTAAATCAAGCTTACTTAATGCACTAGCCGGTAAAGAATCAGCCATTGTCACCGAAATTGCTGGCACCACACGTGATGTATTACGTGAACATATCCACCTTGACGGAATGCCATTACATATTATTGATACCGCAGGCTTACGAGACACACTCGACACCGTTGAACAAATAGGTATTGAGCGTGCATGGGCCGAAATAGCCAGTGCCGATAGAGTTTTGTTTATGGTAGATGGCACCACTACTGACGCCATAGACCCGCACGAAATTTGGCCTGATTTTATCGACCGCCTGCCAGCAAAACTGGGAGTGACAGTAATACGTAATAAAGCCGACTTAACCGGTGAAACTTTAAATAACACCGAAGAACAAGGCTACAGCGTTTATCGGATATCAGCTAAAACAGGTTTAGGGGTTGAGGCGTTAAAACAACATCTTAAATCATTAATGGGTTACCAAAGTAACTTAGAGGGTGGCTTTATTGCCCGTCGCCGTCATTTAGAAGCGCTCGAGCTTGCCGCAAATCACTTACTGCTGGGTAAAGAACAACTTGAAGTGTATTTAGCTGGAGAGTTACTAGCAGAAGAACTGCGCATGACACAAATGGCCTTATCTGAAATCACCGGTAAATTCACCTCAGATGATCTATTGGGCAAGATTTTTGGCTCATTCTGTATTGGTAAATAGTGTATCGGTAAATAGGTGTAAATTGATGAAACTCGCTAACCAAGTTGTGGTACTCGATTTTGAAACCACAGGACTATCACCAGATAACGGTGACCGAGCCATAGAAATTGGTGCGGTTAAGTTAGTTAATGGCCAAATAGTCGATACTTTTCAGGAATTGATTAATCCTGGTCGGCGAGTCAATAGCTTTATTGAGCAGTACACAGGTATTAGCAATAACATGCTCAAACATGCGCCATCATCTAAAGAGGTGATGGCACAATTTGCCAAGTTTATCGACGGATTCAATTTAGTCGCACACAACGCCAGCTTTGATAAAAAATTCTTAGATGCCGAATTCAAGCATAATAAGCTGCACTACGCGGGCCAATTTGCTTGCTCACTGTTATTATCTCGGCGGATAAGCCAAGATGCCCCCAACCATAAGCTTGGCACGTTAGTGAGTTACCACCAATTGCCTAACGATGGTTTGTTTCACCGCGCCTTAGCTGACGCCACCATGACCAGTTACCTTTGGTTACATCAACTCAATGTACTGCAACAGCAACTGCCGCAGCACCAAATAACCTTAGATATTATCAATAAAATATCTAGCCTGCCTAAAGCACAAATAAACCGTTACTACCAAACTATGGCTCGTTGATTACAACTCTAGGGCTAATTTATCCACTAGCAGTCGTACTTTGGGTGACAAATGGCGATTGTGTGGATACAAAGCCCAAATACCTTCTTTAGGTTGTTGATATGGGGCGAGTAACACCACTAGCTGCCCAGCTTCAATGGCGTCATTAACGTAATAACCGGGCAATTGCACAATCCCCAATCCCTTAATGGCCGCAGACAATAAACTTAAACCACTGCTGCAACTCAACGACCCATGTACCTTAACGGCTTTAGACTTACCCTGATCAATAAAATTCCAATGCGACTGACTGCCAATTAAACAATTATGCTGACTGAGTTCCGACAAGGTATAAGGTGTACCAAACTGAGCAATATAACTTGGTGCTGCACACACATATTGCCTGCGATTCGTTAAGCATTTGGCCATCATTGACGAGTTAGATAACCGCCCTAACCTAATCGCTAAATCAAAACCACCTTCCACTAAATCAAGTTGGCGATTAGTTAACTCACACACAACCTCAATGTCACTATATTGCTGCATAAAATCGATAACAATTGGCATGACAAAATTTTCTCCGTAGGTCACCGGTGCTGTCATCCTAATTAAGCCTTGAGGTTTATCTTTTAAACTTGAAATAGCCCGTTCAGCTTCATCAAGACTGTCTAGCACTTGGCGGCAATGCTGATAATAAACCGTACCTTCTTCGGTTAACGACACTTTACGGGTGGTGCGATAAAACAGTTTAGTGTTCAAGCGATTTTCAAGTTGACTCACTTGACGGCTCACTTGTGCCGTCGAAATACTTAAACGCTTACCAGCGGCAGTAAAACTGTCGGTTTCTGCTACCGCAACAAACTCAAAAATCCCTTCCCACTGCATCATTATTACATTCTCGTAAAAGTTATTTACAAAACTAGCTGATTATCATTTTATGATAAACAAATATAATAGATAAATACACTACACTACACTGTAGTCATACCTCTTAACCATGTTGACCATGGTCGTTAATGTTAAGGAAATCATTTATGTCAGCACAATTTATTAAATCAAAAGCAGCTATTGCTTGGGGACCTGGCCAGCCACTATCGGTAGAAGAAGTCGACGTCATGTACCCAAAAGCGGGTGAAGTCATGGTACGTATTGTGGCATCTGGCGTTTGTCATACCGATGCTTTCACGCTTTCAGGTGATGATCCTGAAGGGGTATTCCCGGCGATTCTTGGTCATGAAGGTGGTGGCATTGTTCATATGGTCGGTGAAGGCGTTACTAGCGTACAAGTCGGCGATCATGTTATTCCGTTATACACAGCAGAATGTGGAGTATGTAAATTCTGTACTTCAGGAAAAACCAACCTTTGTAGTGCAGTTCGTGAAACTCAAGGCAAAGGATTAATGCCAGACGGCACCACGCGTTTCTTTAAAGATGGTGAGCCAATTTTTCACTACATGGGCTGTTCAACATTTTCTGAGTACACCGTATTACCGGAAATATCATTAGCCAAAGTCAGTAAAGATGCGCCATTAGAAGAAGTGTGTTTATTAGGTTGTGGTGTAACGACAGGTATGGGCGCAGTACTGAAAACGGCTAAAGTTCAACAAGGTGATACTGTCGCTATTTTCGGTTTAGGCGGTATTGGGCTATCGGCAATTATTGGTGCCACCATGGCTGGCGCGAGCCGCATTATTGGTATTGACCTTAACGAATCTAAATTCGAACTTGCCAAAAAATTAGGTGCAACCGATTGCATCAATCCTAAAAACTTTGATAAGCCTATTCAAGAAGTGATTGTAGAAATGACTGACGGTGGTGTCGATTTCTCATTTGAATGTATTGGTAACGTCAATGTAATGCGCAGTGCATTAGAATGCTGTCATAAAGGTTGGGGCGAGTCAGTCATTATTGGTGTAGCAGGTGCTGGACAAGAAATATCAACCCGTCCATTTCAGTTAGTTACTGGTCGTGTATGGCGTGGTAGTGCATTTGGTGGTGTAAAAGGACGCAGCGAGTTACCGGGCATTGTTGAGCAATACTTAGCTGGCGAATTTAAACTCGACCACTTTATTACTCACACAATGGGACTTGAAGGTATTAATGATGCATTTGATTTAATGCACAAAGGTGAAAGTATTCGCAGCGTAATCCACTTTGCCAAGTAACGCTTAATTTATCATGACAGTCGCAGTTAAGTCTAAAACCACTCAACTGCGTTCTGACAAATAAGGACACATCATGACCATTGAAAGTATTAGCAGTACCAAAACATTTGGTGGTTGGCATAAACAATACAGTCATCAATCAAGTGCGCTTAATTGCACTATGAGGTTTGCTATTTACTTACCGCCACAAGCCGAAACCCAAAAAGTACCGGTTTTATATTGGTTGTCAGGGCTCACCTGTACTGACGAAAACTTTATGCAAAAAGCAGGTGCACAGCGCATAGCAGCCGAATTAGGCATGGCTATTGTTGCGCCTGACACAAGCCCGCGAGGTGAGAGTGTCGCAGATGATGCTGACGGCGCTTATGACTTTGGTTTAGGTGCAGGCTTTTATCTAAATGCCACAAAACCTCCCTTTAGTCAGCATTACCAAATGTATGATTACGTGGTAAACGAATTGCCAGCATTGATTGAAGCCCATTTCCCCGTAACAGAGCAACGCAGTATTAGTGGTCACTCAATGGGTGGACATGGTGCGTTAACCATCGGATTGAAAAATCCGCACAGATATAACAGTTTGTCAGCATTCAGTCCTATTTGTCACCCAATGGACTGTCCATGGGGCATTAAAGCATTCCGCGGTTACTTAGGTGATGATCAACAACAATGGAAACAATACGATAGCTGCGAGTTAATGGCCAATTGCCAACGTTTTGTACCCGCGCTGGTGGATCAAGGCAGTAATGACAACTTTTTAGATGAGCAATTGAAACCACAAGCATTAGTTCGAGTGGCTAATGAAAAAAATTATCCACTCGAACTACGAATACAACCAGGATATGACCATAGCTATTATTTTATCGCAACATTTATTGAAGACCATCTGCGTTTTCATGCAAAACACTTATTATTAAGTTAACTACAGCTGAACACTATTAGCACCATATTAACGGGCCCAAATAAGGCTCGTTTTTTTATGTCTGTTAAAAATGAAGACAGGATGCGAATTTACAAATAAATGACCTCTTATTTACACAAATAAGCCAACCTAAATCCTAATTGAACGAGTAAAATAGCCCAAGACATCGCAGATAAAGGCGATTAAAACAGCTACTCGGTAATAAAACACATGAATAATTCGGAGTCAAAATGACAAAAATAGCACTAGTAGTAGGCACAACATTAGGCGGAACAGAGTATGTTGCCGATGAAATGGCAGACCAATTAATTCGATTAGATCACCAAGCAGATGTTTTTACAGACCCCAAATTAAGCCAATTACACGACTATTCATTGTGGATCATTGTCAGTTCAACTCATGGTGCAGGCGATCTTCCTGACAATATAGAACCTTTTTATAAACAATTGATGCTTGAAATGCCTAATCTTCATACCATTAAATTTGCATTATGCGCCATTGGTGACTCAAGTTATGACACTTTCTGTCAAGGCCCCGAAAAAATAGTCGATCTTCTTTTACAATACGGATCAACTGCAATTGTGGATAAGATCCAAATTGATGTACAACAAGATCCGATCCCTGAAGAACCCGCCCTTGCGTGGTTAACTCAGTGGCAAGAGTCTATATAAACAATATTTAATAGATCATTCATTGAATAAAGTAAGAACAACCCACAATTTAGATCTTACTTATCCACAAATTAATATTTAACTTAACAAGTTTGTGGATAAGCTATTATTTTTAGCGATCATAACTCTGTACTATTCACACTCCGATCAGGTCAATGATCGCCCTTGTGGATAACTACCCGATCTATCCCCATGTTATCTTGAGTTTGATCGTGATCAGATCACAGGTTAGTTTATAACTTAATTATTGATTTAAAAGAAAAATAAAAGTTACTAACAGAAAAAACCGATCCTAATAATAAACATAATAAAAAGATCTATATAAAGATCTTAAGATCTATTAAGCAAACCACATCTTGATCAATCGATGGAAAATGATCATTCACGTTCTCTCAAGCAAGTGCTAAAATGCTCAACTCGAATATCGTATAAAACTGAATTTAACTTTCTAAGCAATTAAAGGTCGCATAATGCATTTTCATGAACGGTTTGATGTAATTGTTGTTGGTGGTGGTCATGCCGGAACTGAAGCCGCACTCGCAGCGGCAAGAATGGGCTCAAAAACATTATTATTAACCCATAACATTGATACACTTGGCCAAATGTCTTGTAATCCAGCTATAGGCGGTATTGGTAAAGGTCATTTGGTAAAAGAAATTGATGCCTTAGGTGGTGCAATGGCAACCGCCACTGACTTTGCAGGTATTCAATTTAGAACATTAAATTCAAGCAAAGGACCAGCGGTTCGTGCAACACGTGCCCAAGCGGATAGAGCGCTATACCGTCAAAAAATTCAAAGTATTTTACAAAACCAACCAAATTTACGTATTTTTCAACAAGCTGTAGATGACTTAATCGTTGAAAATAATAAAGTTGTTGGTGTAGTCACTCAAATGGGATTAGCATTTGAAGCTCCAGCAGTAGTACTAACTACAGGTACATTTTTAAGTGGTAAAATCCACATTGGTTTACAAAATTACAGCGGTGGTCGTGCTGGCGATCCCCCAGCGATTGCATTAGCAAATAGACTACGAGAATTAGATATTCGAGTAGGGCGCTTAAAAACTGGTACACCACCACGTATTGATGCAAACACGATTGATTTTTCACAGATGACAGAGCAAAAAGGTGATACTCCATTACCAGTAATGTCATTTATTGGTGATGTAAAACACCATCCAAAGCAAATATCTTGTTTTATTACTCATACCAATGAGAAAACCCACGATATTATTCGTGGAGGACTGGATCGCAGTCCAATGTATTCTGGTGTAATTGAAGGGATTGGACCACGTTACTGCCCATCTATTGAAGATAAAATTCATCGTTTTGCAGATAAATCATCCCATCAGATATTTATTGAACCTGAAGGGCTTAGCACTAATGAGATTTATCCAAATGGTATCTCAACCAGTTTACCATTTGACGTACAATTAAATTTAGTGCGCTCAATTAAAGGCATGGAAAACGCTGAAATTATGCGCCCAGGATACGCCATTGAATATGATTATTTTGATCCACGCGATCTTAAAAACTCATTAGAGACTAAAGCCATTGAAGGACTCTTTTTTGCTGGTCAAATAAACGGTACAACAGGCTATGAAGAAGCAGGTGCTCAAGGCTTACTGGCTGGGATGAATGCATCGCTACAGGTTAAAGGTAAAGATGCTTGGAGTCCTCGACGAGATCAAGCATATCTTGGCGTACTTGTAGATGATCTATCAACTTTAGGTACTAAAGAACCGTACCGCATGTTTACTAGTCGTGCAGAATATCGTTTATTATTACGTGAAGATAATGCTGATTTACGTTTAACCGAAAAAGGCCGTGAACTTGGGTTAGTTGATGATAATCGCTGGGAATTATTCAGCAAAAAGAAAGAATCTATTGAATTAGAACTTCAACGCTTACGTGGCCAATGGGTTCACCCTAATTCGCCGTTACTTGATGTATTAAATCCACAATTGAATACCCCTATTTCACGTGAAGCATCATTTGAAGATTTGTTGCGTCGTCCTGAAATGGATTATGCAAAATTGATGACATTAGAAGGGTTTGGTCCTGGACTTGACGATCCTCAAGCTGCTGAGCAAGTACAGATCCAAGTTAAATACTCTGGTTATATTCAGCGTCAACAAGATGAAATTGATAAAGCAATCCGTCATGAAAACTCATTATTGCCACTTGATCTGGATTATCAAGAAGTACCAGGGCTTTCAAATGAAGTGATTGCAAAACTGAATAATCATAAACCCGATACGGTTGGACAAGCATCACGGATCTCTGGTGTCACTCCAGCAGCTATCTCCATTTTGCTCGTACACTTGAAAAAACGTGGTTTACTGCGAAAAATTGCATAAATTCAATTATTTTTTCAACTCAATAACCCAAGGGAAGCCATAAGGCTTCCCTTAGTGCTTTTACGGCTTCATAATAACTGTCGTCATTATTTTGCAACCTACGAGGCTTTCTGTGTTATCTGCCCAACTTAAAACCTATTTAGCTGAAATGAATATGTCGGCTACGGAATTACAACAAAAACAACTAGTAGGTTTTGTTGCAATGCTTGATAAATGGAATAAGGCTTATAATCTCACCTCAGTTCGCGATCCTGAGCAAATGTTAATCCGTCATGTTATGGACAGTTTAAGCGTTTCTCCTTATCTTGAAGGACAGCGGTTTATTGATGTAGGCACAGGACCTGGTTTACCAGGGATCCCATTAGCCATTATGAATCCAGATAAACAATTTGTGTTACTTGATAGCTTAGGTAAACGGATCCGCTTTCAAAAGCAGGTTCAATTTGAACTGAAAATTAATAATATTTCTTCAATTGAAAGTCGTGTTGAAGCTTATCAACCAGAAGATAAGTTTGATGGTGTACTCAGTCGGGCATTTGCATCAATTCAAGATATGCTAAGTTGGTGTCATCATTTACCAACTGAAGAAGGTATCTTTTATGCGTTAAAAGGCCAGTTAAATCAACAAGAACTACAAGAGATACCAGCAGGATTTTCGTTGGTAGAAACGATAATATTGCATGTACCAAAGTTAGATGAACAGCGACATTTATTAAAAATTGTTAAGCAATAAAGTGCATTTCTTTCGCTATTAAGCTAACCGGACATCAATAATTTTAAGACAGGATGACATTGTGGGTAAAATCATTGCCGTAGCCAACCAGAAAGGTGGCGTTGGAAAAACAACAACTTGCGTTAACTTAGCCGCATCACTTGCCGCCACAAAGCGCAAAGTGTTGTTGATCGATTTAGATCCACAAGGCAATGCCACCATGGGAAGTGGTATCGATAAATACGAAGTCGATAACACGGCTTATGAATTATTGGTCGAAGAAAAATCTTTTGCCGATATAGTGATAAAAAATACCGTGGGTAAATACGATTTGATCGCGAGTAATGGTGATGTTACGGCCGCAGAAATTAAACTCATGGAGTTTTATGCTCGCGAGATCCGTTTACGCAATGCTTTAGCACCAATTAAAGATGACTACGATTTTATTTTTATTGACTGTCCACCATCGCTAAATATGCTAACGGTTAATGCTATGTCTGCAGCAGATTCTGTACTTGTACCAATGCAATGTGAGTATTACGCATTAGAAGGCTTAACAGCATTAATTGACACCATTACTAAGTTGGGAGCAATGGTAAATCCTGCTCTAACGATTGAAGGGATTTTACGAACTATGTACGATCCTCGAAATAGATTATCAAACGATGTATCCGATCAACTTAAACAGCATTTTGGTGAAAAAGTATATCGCACCGTTATCCCAAGAAATGTTCGTTTAGCAGAAGCCCCTAGTTTTGGTGCGCCTGCCATGTATTACGACAAATCAAGTGCTGGAGCAAAAGCTTATTTAGCTCTTGCGGGTGAAATCATTCGTCGTGCAGAACAACAAACTCAACCCAAACAAGCGTAGGATACAAAAATGACGTTAAAAAAACGCGGTTTAGGTAAAGGCTTGGATGCCTTATTAAGCCACAGTAATGCTGCCAGTCGTAAAAATGAACAGCCTGATGATATATCCCCATCACTTGCTACAACAAGCGACCTTATTAATCTTGACCTTGATTTATTACTGCCTGGAAAATATCAGCCGCGTAAAGATATGTCGCCTGAAGCATTAGAAGAATTAGCTGAATCGATCCGTGCTCAAGGTGTAATACAACCGATTGTTATACGTAAAGTGTCTAATACTCACTATGAAATAATTGCCGGTGAACGTCGTTGGCGCGCCGCTCAATTAGCTAAACTAGATAAAGTGCCGTGTATTATCAAGCAAGTTGCCGACGATGCAGCCGTAGCCATTGCACTTATTGAGAATATTCAACGTGAAGACTTAAATGCAATGGAAGAAGCGATTGCATTACAACGACTACTCGAAGAATTTGAGTTAACTCATCAACAAGTGGCTGATGCTGTTGGAAAATCTCGCGTTAGTGTATCTAATTTATTACGTTTAAATAGTCTCAATGAACCTGTTAAACGTTTGTTAGAATACGGTGACATCGATATGGGACACGCACGTGCTTTATTGGCTATTGAGGGTGATGAACAGACAAATTTAGCTCGATTAGTTGCATCGAAAGAAATGACTGTTCGAGAAACTGAACGATTAGTTAATAAAGCCTTAAATCCGTCTAAAGACGCTGAAACACCAGCTAAAGATCATGATGTTAGCCGTTTAGAACAAGAGTTAATTGAAAGGCTTGGTGCTAAGGTCTCCATCAATCATGGTAGTAAAGGTAAAGGCAAAATTGTAATAAACTACCAGAATCTTGCTGAATTAGACGGTATTTTAAGTAAAATCCATTAAAAAGCTGACTAAACCATTTTCATCAGTAATTTTGTGACATAGCGCTAATTTTTACTTTTGTTTATTTAGCGCTAAATCACTCATTAAATCGTTGTTTTCCTATCATCAAAGTTGCAAACAAAGCGCGAAAAGGTATACTTTGCAGGCTTTTTAGATCTTAAGGCTAGATTAATATATTAAATTTAACATTAGGACCGCGAAAGGCATTAATGCGGAGATATGAAGTTGGGTAATGTTTTAGCGCGTCGTGGCAGGTTAGCAGCCTATAAATTAGTGCTGGTACAAGCGGCAGTCGCGAGTATTATTTCAATACTATTTTTCGTTATGTGGGGAGAACAGTATGGTCTATCTGCACTAGCGGGTGGAGTTATCGCTGTACTTCCTAATTTTGTATTCGCAACCCTAGCTTTCTCACATAGTGGGGCAAGCTCAGCAGCAAAAGTCATTAAAAGCTTTTACTGGGGGGAAGCGATAAAGATGCTATTAACCATTACATTGTTTTCGTTAGTGTTTATCAATATTAAAGTCGGTTTTATGCCGCTTTTTACCTGTTATTCGTTAGCGTTAGTGGTGCATTGGATAGCACCTTTATATTTCAAGCAAAGTTAAGTGGGATGAATCATGGCTGCAACTGGTGAAGCGTTAACACCGCAGGGCTATATCCAACATCACCTTACGAACCTGCAAGTTTGTGCTACCGATAACGGATTAGCTATGAACCACGCATGTGAAGAAGCTGGATTTTGGACTTGGCACATTGATTCGTTGCTCTTTTCGGTTGGGCTTGGTGTGTTGTTCTTATGGCTGTTTTACAGTGCTGGCAAAAAAGCGACAACAGGGGTTCCTGGCAAATTTCAATGTTTTGTCGAGATGATTGTTGAGTTTGTTGATAGCAGTGTGAAAGAAACTTTTCACGGCCGCAATCCTGTTATTGCGCCTTTAGCTCTGACTATTTTTGTGTGGATTTTCATGATGAACTTCATGGATATGATCCCTGTTGATTGGTTGCCTTGGGCAGCAAGTCTTGCAGGCGTGCCATACCTTAAAGTGGTTCCGACTACCGACGTTAACATTACCTTTAGCTTAGCTATTGGTGTGTTTGTGCTGATTATTTATTACAGCATTAAAGTCAAAGGTGTTTCAGGTTTTGTTAAAGAACTAACATTTCAGCCTTTTAACCATTGGGCAATGATACCCGTCAACTTATTATTAGAAACAGTTACTCTTATCGCTAAGCCTATTTCACTGGCTTTACGACTATTTGGTAACTTGTATGCTGGTGAGTTGATTTTTATCCTTATTGCATTGATGTATGGTTCTAACGTGGCGTTATCTGCTCTAGGTGTAGGATTACAACTAGGTTGGTTAATTTTCCATATTTTAGTTATTACTTTACAAGCATTTATTTTCATGATGTTGACCATTGTTTATTTAAGCATGGCGCATGAAGATCATTAAGGGTAACCGAAAATTTTTTTGACCTAAATCATTAATAACAACGATTTAGAATATTGGAGATAGATATGGAAACTGTATTAGGAATGACGGCTATTGCTGTTGCTCTACTTATTGGTATGGGTGCATTAGGAACAGCTATCGGTTTCGGCCTTTTAGGTGGAAAGTTTTTGGAAGGTGCAGCTCGTCAGCCAGAAATGGCGCCTATGTTACAAGTTAAAATGTTCATCGTAGCGGGTCTACTTGATGCCGTAACTATGATTGGTGTAGGTATTGCGCTATTTATGCTATTTACTAACCCATTGGGTGCAATGCTTTAATTAACGCTTCTGTCTTTAATCTAACTAGGAGGCTGTTGTGAATTTCAACGCTACCCTATTCGGTCAGACGGTTGCCTTTATTCTCTTCGTGTGGTTTTGCATGAAGTTTGTATGGCCTCCGTTGATGAATGCCATCGAAGAACGCCAGAAGAAAATTGCTGATGGTCTGGCAGATGCCGGCCGTGCAGCAAAAGATCTAGAGTTAGCGCAAGTTAAAGCTACTGAGCATATTAAAGATGCGAAAGTAACTGCCAACGAAATTATTGAGCAAGCTAATAAGCGTAAGGCTCAAATCGTTGAAGAAGCAAAAGCTGAAGCACAAACTGAGCGATCTAAAATTATCGCTCAGGGTCAGGCAGAAATTGAAAACGAACGTAATCGCGTTAAAGATGACTTGCGTAAGCAAGTTGCTTCTCTAGCCATTATTGGTGCAGAGAAAATTCTTGAGCGTTCGATTGACCCAGCCGCCCACAGTGACATAGTTGATAAACTTGTTGCTGAAATTTGATAAGGAGTTGAGTTATGGCTGAATTAACCACCATCGCTCGCCCTTACGCAAAGGCAGCTTTTGATTTTGCTGTTGAGCATAAAGCAGTAGAAAGTTGGACAGAAATGCTAACTTTCGCTTCATTGGTGAGTGAAAACGAATCAATTAAGCCACTGCTTAACGGTACTTTAGCGAGTACTGAACTTGCCACATTGTTTATAAAAGTGTGTGGTGAGCAAGTCAATGAGCAAGGTCAAAACCTGATAAAGGTAATGGCTGAAAACGGTCGTTTAGGGATACTGTCAACAGTATCGCTACTTTTTGCTGAATACCGTAATGAGTGGGCACAAGAAGTTGAAGCCGATGTGGTTTCTGCCTCTGAGCTAAGCTCTGAGCAACAGCAGCAAATTAGTGTTTCTCTAGAGAAACGTCTCGCACGCAAAGTTAAGCTGAATTGCAGCATCGACGCATCGCTTATTGGCGGTGTAATTATTAAATCAGGCGACCTAGTCATTGATGGCTCGGTAAGCGGTAAGTTATCGCGTCTGTCTGATAAGCTGCAGTCGTAATTGGGAGTTTGAGCATGCAACTGAATTCCACTGAAATCAGCGATCTGATTAAGCAGCGGATCGAGCAGTTCGACGTCGTTAGTGAAGCTCGCAACGAAGGTACTATCGTTGCAGTAAGTGACGGCATCATTCGCATTAACGGCCTTGCCGATGTAATGCAAGGTGAAATGATCGAACTGCCTGGTGGCTGTTTTGCAATCGCGTTGAATTTAGAACGTGATTCTGTCGGCGCCGTAGTAATGGGACCTTACGCTAATTTAGCTGAAGGTGATAAAGTTAGAACCACTGGTCGTATTCTTGAAGTACCAGTGGGTCGTGGTCTACTTGGCCGCGTTGTTAACACTTTAGGTGAGCCTATTGACGGAAAAGGACCTATCGACAACGATGGTTTCTCTCCAGTTGAAGTGATTGCACCAGGTGTTATTGAACGTAAGTCAGTTGATCAACCAATTCAAACTGGTTATAAAGCTGTTGATGCCATGATCCCTATTGGTCGTGGTCAACGTGAATTGATTATTGGTGACCGTCAGACTGGTAAAACAGCGATGGCTATCGATGCAATTATTAACCAGAAAGATTCAGGCATTAAGTGTGTTTATGTTGCTGTTGGTCAGAAAGCTTCTACCATCGCTAACGTAGTACGCAAGCTTGAAGAACATGGTGCATTAGCTAACACTATCGTTGTTGTAGCCTCAGCTTCTGAAGCTGCAGCACTGCAATATTTAGCGCCATATTCTGGTTGTTCTATGGGTGAATACTTCCGTGACCGCGGTGAAGATTCTTTAATTGTATATGATGATTTGTCTAAGCAAGCAGTTGCTTATCGTCAGATTTCATTACTATTGAAGCGTCCTCCAGGACGTGAAGCATACCCTGGCGACGTATTCTATTTACATTCTCGTTTATTAGAGCGTGCTTCACGCGTAAACGTAAATTATGTAGAAAAGTTCACTAATGGTGCAGTAACAGGTCAAACCGGTTCGTTAACCGCATTACCTATTATTGAAACCCAAGCTGGTGACGTATCAGCGTTCGTACCGACCAACGTAATTTCGATTACCGATGGTCAAATCTTCCTTGAGACGGATTTGTTTAACTCGGGCCTACGTCCAGCAGTTAACCCAGGTATTTCTGTTTCTCGTGTTGGTGGTGCTGCGCAGACTAAGATTATCAAGAAACTGTCTGGCGGTATTCGTACTGCACTTGCACAGTATCGAGAGCTTGCTGCTTTCTCACAGTTCGCATCTGATTTAGATGATGAAACACGTGCTCAACTTGAGCATGGTGAGCGTGTAACCGAATTAATGAAACAAAAGCAATATGCTCCTATGAGCGTTGCTGCCCAAGCAGTGTCTATTTTTGCTGCTGAAAAAGGCTACCTTAAAGGTGTTGTTTTAAATGAAATCGGTCGCTTTGAGGCCGCTCTGCTTTCATACATGAACAGTCAACATGCTGACCTATTAAACACCATCAACGCTACTGGCGATTATAACGCTGATATCGAAGGTGAGTTAAAGGCAGGCATGGACAAGTTCATTGAAACCCAAACCTGGTAATAATGAACACGGGGTGTCATTAGGCACCTCAGGTCCCAGATTGGAGAGTAGACATGGCCAGCGCTAAAGAGATTAAAACCAAGATCGCGAGTGTTAAAAATACTCAGAAGATCACTTCAGCTATGGAAATGGTCGCCGCCAGCAAAATGCGCAAAGCGCAGGAACGCATGGCAGCTAGCCGTCCATATGCAGAAAATATGCGTAAGGTGATCGGTCACGTAGCGCAAGGTACTCTCGAGTATAAACACCCCTATTTAGAGGTGAGAGATGCCAAGCGGGTTGGTTACATTGTTGTAGCAACCGACCGTGGCCTTTGTGGTGGTTTGAACGTCAACCTATTTAAACAGGTTGTGTCAGACGTTAAAAAATGGAAAGAACAAGGCGCAGAGATTGAGTTCTGCCCAATTGGTGCCCGTTCTGTTCAGTTTTTTAAAAGCTTTGGTGGTGAAATATCTGCCCATGCATCAGGTTTAGGCGATGCGCCAAAACTTGCTGATTTAATTGGCACAGTACGTGTCATGTTAAAAGCTTACAACGAAGGTAAACTGGATCGTCTGTACATTGTGTTTAACAAATTTGTTAATACCATGGCTCAGACTCCTGTGATCGAACAGCTGCTACCTTTACCTAAATCAGATGAAGACGTAGCGAGTTACCCTTGGGATTATATTTACGAGCCTGATCCAAAAGAAGTTTTGGATATATTGTTAACTCGTTATATTGAGTCTCAAGTGTATCAAGGTGTTGTTGAAAATATTGCCTCTGAACAGGCTGCCCGTATGGTAGCAATGAAAGCGGCAACAGATAACGCTGGCGAAATGATCGATGATCTGCAACTCGTCTATAACAAAGCCCGTCAGGCTGCGATTACGCAAGAACTGTCGGAAATTGTATCAGGCGCTGCAGCGGTTTAGGTTAGGTAACGAAATCAAGTTTAGAGGATTAATCATGAGCACAGGTACTGTTGTCCAAGTAATTGGCGCGGTTGTGGACGTAGAGTTTCCACAAGATTCTGTACCTCGAGTATATGACGCTCTGAAGATCACTGGCGAAGGCGCCTGCAATGGTTTGGTGCTGGAAGTTCAGCAGCAGCTAGGTGGTGGTGTAGTTCGTACCATCGCTATGGGTTCTTCTGATGGTCTGCGTCGTGGTCTAGAGGTAGCAAACTCAGGTTCACCAATTTCTGTTCCGGTAGGGGTTAAGACCCTTGGCCGTATTATGAACGTATTGGGCGAACCAATTGATGAAGCGGGTCCAATCGGTGAAGAAGAGCGTTATGAAATTCACCGTGCAGCTCCTTCATATGAAGATCAGTCAAATTCAACTGAGCTATTAGAGACAGGTATCAAGGTTATTGACCTTGTTTGTCCTTTCGCTAAAGGTGGTAAAGTAGGTCTGTTCGGTGGTGCTGGTGTTGGTAAAACAGTTAACATGATGGAACTGATTAACAACATCGCTAAAGCTCACTCTGGTCTATCTGTTTTCGCTGGTGTTGGTGAGCGTACTCGTGAGGGTAACGACTTTTACTACGAGATGGAAGATTCAGGCGTATTAGACAAAGTAGCCATGGTTTATGGTCAGATGAACGAGCCTCCAGGAAACCGTTTACGCGTAGCGTTAACTGGCCTGAGTATCGCTGAAAAGTTCCGTGACGAAGGTCGTGACGTATTGTTGTTCGTGGACAACATTTACCGTTATACCCTAGCCGGTACTGAAGTATCTGCACTATTAGGTCGTATGCCTTCTGCGGTAGGTTATCAGCCAACACTAGCTGAAGAGATGGGTGTTCTTCAAGAACGTATCACTTCAACTAAGTCTGGTTCGATTACTTCTGTACAAGCAGTATACGTACCAGCGGATGACTTAACTGATCCATCACCAGCTACAACTTTCGCTCACTTAGATGCGACTGTTGTATTGTCTCGTCAAATTGCTTCTTTGGGTATTTACCCAGCGGTTGACCCATTGGATTCGACTTCTCGTCAGTTAGATCCACAGGTTGTTGGTCAAGAGCATTATGATGTTGCAAACGGTGTGCAAACTGTATTACAGCGTTATAAAGAGCTGAAAGACATTATTGCTATTTTGGGTATGGATGAATTGTCAGATGATGACAAAACCATGGTATTCAGAGCACGTAAGATTGAGCGTTTCTTGTCTCAGCCTTTCTTCGTAGCAGAAGTCTTTACTGGTTCTCCAGGTAAGTACGTTTCTCTAAAAGACACTATTCGTGGCTTTAAGGGTATCTTGGATGGTGAGTTCGATCACATCCCTGAGCAAGCGTTCTACATGGTTGGCTCAATCGATGAAGCTGTCGAAAAAGCTAACAAAAAGAAATAACTAGGCCGTAAAGCTTAGTTCTTTAAGGAGAACTTGATGGCAGCCAAAACAGTCCAACTTGATATTGTTAGTGCAGAAAATAGCATCTACCACGGCCAAGTTAGCTTTTTAGAAGTTACTGGTGCTGAAGGTGAGTTAGGTATTATGCCTAACCATGTTGCGTTACTAACAAAAATCAAGCCTGGTATGGCGCGCTTTATCAAGCAAGATGGCAGTGAAGAAGTGTTGTATCTATCAGGTGGTTTACTTGAAGTGCAACCTACTGCAATTTCAGTGCTTGCTGATGTAGCATTACGTGCCGATGATATTGATGAAAAAGCTGCTTTAGCAGCCAAAGAACATGCTGAGCAAGCAATTGCTAACGCGGGATCTGACTTCAATTATGAAGCTGCAGTAATCGAGTTAGCCAAGTCTATGGCTCAATTACGTGTTGTTGAATGCATCAAAAAAAATATCACCAGATAATCTGATTATTTGACGCTTAAAAGGCGACTCTTTATGAGTCGCCTTTTTTATTGGTTAAATCCCTCGCTGTGTTTTCCCTTTCGTTCGTATTCCGTTAAAATGTCAGCAAATCTCTATCGGTTCATTAAAGGAATGCTCAATGTCGTTAAATGTTGTGATCTTAGCTGCAGGTAAAGGAACTCGGATGCGCTCAGATCTGCCTAAAGTACTGCATCCCATAGCCCATAAAAGTATGGTTCAGCATGTTATCGACACAGCCAATTCACTTGGTTCGCAAGTTATTCAATTAGTCTATGGCTATGGGGCTGATAAATTACAAGCTGCTTTAGGTGAGCAAGCATTAAATTGGGTATTACAAGCGGAACAACTTGGTACAGGCCATGCGGTTGCCCAAGCAACGCCGAATATTAATGAAGATGATACGGTATTAATTCTTTATGGTGATGTACCGCTTATCCAGCAATCAACCTTAGAGTCATTACTCGCAGTACGCCCAACTAACGGCTTAGCTATTTTGACTGTCAATTTACCAAACCCTACTGGTTACGGCCGTATCATGCGTGAGCATGGTAACGTAGTCGGAATTATTGAACAAAAAGATGCCAATGCTGAACAGTTAAAAATAAATGAAGTGAATACCGGTATTATGGCGGTACCAGGTAAGCAGTTAAAAGCATGGTTAAATCGTTTATCTAACAACAATGCTCAAGGCGAATATTATTTAACTGACATTATCGCGATGGCTAATGCCGATGGTGTTGAAATTACCACCTCACAACCGCAATCAGCTATCGAAGTCGAAGGCGCGAATAACCGCGTACAACTTGCGCAGTTGGAGCGCGCTTACCAAGCCCGAGCAGCTGAAAAAATAATGCTTGAAGGTGCTAATTTGCGTGATCCAGCCCGTATTGATATTCGTGGTAACGTAACGGTTGGTATGGATGTAATGATTGACGTTAACGTTATTTTTCAAGGTAAAGTCACTTTAGGTAATAACGTAACAATAGGTGCAGGTGCTATTTTGATTGATTGCGACATTGCTGATAATGCAGAAATTAAACCTTATACAATTGTAGAAGGCGCTAAGCTTGGACAATCTGCAAGTGCAGGACCATTTGCCCGTTTACGCCCAGGAGCTGAACTTAAAGAAGATGCCCATATTGGCAACTTTGTTGAAATTAAAAAGAGTGTATTAGGTAAAGGATCTAAAGCGGGCCACTTAGCTTATTTAGGCGACGCACATATTGGCGCTGGTGTTAATATTGGAGCCGGTACTATTACCTGTAACTACGATGGTGCCAATAAGTTTATTACCACTATTGAAGATGGTGTATTTGTTGGTAGTGATACCCAACTAGTGGCACCAGTGACAATTGGTAAACATGCTACATTAGGTGCGGGTTCAACCATAACCAAAGATGTTGCTGAAAATGAACTGGTGATAACGCGTGTTAAACAACGCCACATTACAGGTTGGCAACGGCCGATTAAAATCAAAAAGTAGATTTTTATTCTGACTATTCTAAAGCGGCCATTGGTCGCTTTTTTATTGTTTTAAAGATTATAAATATTAAACTTACCAAATAAAATTTCCAATAAGAGATAAATTAAGCTTAGATTCATTTTAGCGTGTTAATTCAATTCATTGTTTTTTATATGATTTTGATCTATATCAAAGTTAGTTGTAAATATTAAAAAAGAGGTTTAAATAGAAACACTTCTCATTTATATTTCTCTCGTTTATTGGAGTAGAGGTTTCATTGAGGAGTGGTAAATGGTATTTAAATATTCAGTTATAGGTTTAGCTGTTGGTTCAGCATTAATGACGATGCCGGTAATGGCTGAAGTATCTAATGATACAAACATAGAACGTATTAATGTTACGGGTCGAACTTTTAACGATTATAAAGTCGGTACAGCATCTGGTGCTATGCGCGGTGATATCGACCTAATGGATACCCCTCAGTCAGTCAATGTTATTCCTGATTTTGTTACCGATGAACAATTGGCAACTAATCTTGCTGAAGTATTAGTGAATGATTCAAGTGTAACGGCAGGGACTACACGCTGGAACCGCCAGGTTTTCAGTATCCGTGGCTTTGAATTAGATTCTGGTAATGGTTATTTAATTAATGGCCACCAGCAATGGTCTCACTACATACAACCTATTGAAACCCTGCAACAAGTTGAAGTGCTGAAAGGTCCTTCTAGTATGTTATATGGCCAATCTGGTCCTGGTGGTTTGGTCAATATGATCACCAAAAAACCAACTTATGATTCTATGCTTAATGTAGGTGTCGACACTGATGGTTACGGTTCGACCCGTGCACAGATTGATGCTGGAGGTAGCTTAAATGATGCCCAAAGTATTCGTTATCGTAGTGTGTTAGTAAAGCAAGACACAACATATTGGCGTGAATATTCAACCACAGAAGAAAACCAAGAGCGTGATCGTTGGTTAGGTTATCTTAATATGGAATTTGATTTAACCGATGATGTATTGCTGTCTGTTAAATACGATCACACTCAAGATAAAGCCGGTATTGATGCGGGTGGTTGGTTAGACTCTCAAGGTAATGTTATAGGCAATAATAAAACTATTTGGGATGCTCCTTGGGCTTTTACCGATAATACGGTTTCAAATTTAGGTGCAGATCTTACTTGGCATATTAGTGACGACTGGAAAATTAAAGCCGGTTATAACGATCAGCAATTCAATCGTCAACGTTTCGACTCTGCGCCACAATATACCACTGCTCCTTTTAGCAACGGTTACAGCATTAAACCATTTGATCGCTATGATGACTGGCAACATAAAACCGCTTATATCGATTTTACTGGCGAGTTTGATTTTGCAGGAGTTCAACACCAGTTATTGATAGGTGCAAACTATCTAGATTATTTCTATCAACAACAGATCCAGCGTGGAACAAGCCAAACCGTTATTCCTGGGCAGTCAGTTATTAAGCCTGATCTTGATTATCATCTAAGTAGCAAAGGTGATCCGAGCGAATACAAATATTATGGTTTCTATTTACAAGATTTAATGACCGTAAACCAACATTGGAAGTTGCTTGCTGGTGTACGTTATGACGAGCAAAAGAAAGACGGCTTAGGTCAGAACAGTTATGCGGTATCGCCTAAGTTTGGGGCTATTTACTCGCCAATAGAAAATGGCAGTATTTACGTTAACTATTCAAAAAGTTTTACTCCACAAGGTGCTGTTAATAATCAATTTGACGTTAACGATGAACTGGATTTAAAACCTGAATATGGTATTCAGTACGAAGTGGGTACCAAATGGGAACTGTTTGACGATAGCTTATTACTCACTGCGGCTGTATTTGATATCACTGTTGAGAATATTACAATATCTGAAGTATTACCGACTCCAATAGATTCCTATACTGATATCACTACCCAAGGTGGTGAGCAGAAACATCGTGGATTTGAAGTGGGCGCTCAAGGTCAGTTAAGTGACAATTGGTTTATGACATCTTCAATGATGTACCTTGATGCTGAATATCACACGGGTGATGAACGTGAAGGTAAAACACCCGTTGATGCGCCGGAATGGTCGGCTAATATCTGGACTCGCTATGAAATGACCGAAGACTTTGCGATAAACTTTGGTGCTATCTATGTTGGTGAGCGTTTTGCCAACACCGATAACAGTATTAGTAAAGACGGTTATATCCGTTTCGATATCGGCGCAGCCTATACTATGGATGTTATGGGGAAAGACGTCAGTGTACGCGCCAATGTCAGAAATCTATTCGATACCGACTATATTGAAGGTGGTCAGTATAATATGGTCACCATTGGCCAAGACCGGAATTTCAGTGTTGCCGCCGAGGTTAAATTTTAATATTAACGAAGGTTTTATATTTTAAAAGCTAACGTGTATTGATTAATCAATTAAAGGCTTCTGCATACGTCAGAGGCTTTTTTGTACTTTTATTTCAATTTTAGAGTGATAATATCTAGATAAAGTTTCATTTGATGCTAAAATATCTTTCGCTTCGAAACTTATGTGAAAGATAGTTAATTTAAATGACCAAACGTAACACCCAACAACGTCGCCATTCGATCATTAAATTGGTTAATGAGCAAGACGAAGTCAGTGTCGATGAGCTGGCGAATCTATTTGCCACTTCAGAAGTCACTATTCGTAAAGATTTAGCCATGCTTGAAACCCATGGTCTATTGTTACGACGTTACGGTGGTGCAGTGTCTGTACCACAAGAAATGACTCAAATTACTAATGATAAACTGTCTTTAAATAAGCAAGCTATTGCCGCTAAAGCCGCTGAGCTGATCCGCGACCATAATCGAATCATCATCGACAGTGGTAGCACGACATCCGGAATTATTCAGCAACTCAATGACAAACGTGGCTTAGTGGTGATGACCAACTCACTACAGTTGGCCAATGCCATTCACGAGCTTGAAAATGAGCCGACATTATTGATGACCGGTGGCACTTGGGACCCTCATTCAGAGTCTTTTCAGGGGCAAGTAGCTGAGCAAGTATTACGTTCATATAATTTCGATCAGCTGTTTATCGGTGCTGACGGCATTGATCTAAACCGAGGTACCACCACGTTTAATGAGCTCACAGGCTTAAGTAAAGTGATGGCAGAAATGTCTCGTGAAGTCGTGGTATTACTCGAGTCGACTAAAATTGGTCGACGGATCCCAAATCTAGAGCTTCCTTGGGGGATTATTGATGTATTAGTTACCGATGACAATATAACTCAAGATGCGGTAGACACCATTTCAGCGCATGGCGTTAGAGTTATCCTCGCGCCGTACGCAAACTAAACTAAATTGAAACAATAAAGGAAAATATCATGTGTGGAATCGTAGGTGCTGTGGCGCAAAGGGATGTTGCAGAAATCTTAGTGGAAGGTTTACGCCGTCTTGAATACCGTGGTTATGATTCAGCCGGTGTTGCTGTTATCCATCAAGGTGAGTTAAGTCGTACTCGCCGTCTTGGTAAAGTACAAGAATTGTCGTCAGCGCTTACAACAACGCCACTCGCTGGTGGAACAGGTATTGCCCATACTCGTTGGGCTACTCACGGTGAGCCAAGCGAACGCAATGCGCATCCCCATTTGTCTGAAGGTGATATTGCTGTTGTACATAATGGCATTATTGAAAACCACAATAAACTGCGTGATATGCTCCAAGGTCAAGGTTATATATTTGCATCAGATACAGACACTGAGGTTATTTGTCATCTTGTACATCATGAATTAAAAACCGCAGCAAGTTTATTGTTGGCGGTTCAAGCCACGGTAAAACAACTTGAAGGTGCTTATGGCACTGTGGTTATCGACCGTCGAGACTGCGATCGTATGGTTGTTGCCCGTAGTGGTAGTCCGTTAGTGATTGGTTATGGCTTGGGTGAAAACTTTGTTGCTTCAGACCAGCTCGCACTATTACCTGTAACGCGTTCATTTGCGTTTTTAGAAGAAGGTGATGTTGCCGAAATTACCCGTCGCGAAGTCAATATTTTTGACGTAAACGGCAATGCTGTTCAGCGTGAAGTAAAAGAGTCTGAAGTAACTCATGATGCTGGTGACAAAGGTGAGTACCGTCACTACATGCTAAAAGAAATTTACGAACAACCAACGGCTATTGCTCATACATTAGAAGGTAGGATTGCTGGTGGTAAAGTGCTTGATTCTGCTTTTGGTGAAAAAGCGGCCGAGCTGTTAAAAGACATTAAACACGTACAAATAATAGCCTGTGGAACCAGTTATCATGCAGGTATGGCAGCGCGTTATTGGTTAGAAGATTGGGCTGGCGTTTCTTGTAACGTTGAAATAGCATCAGAATTCCGTTACCGCAAATCACATTTATTTCCTAACAGCTTATTGGTGACTATTTCACAATCTGGTGAAACAGCAGATACTTTAGCTGCCATGCGTCTTGCAAAAGAGATGGGTTACAAAGCTACTCTAACCATCTGTAACTCTGCGGGGTCATCATTAGTCCGTGAGTCAGACATGGCTTACATGATGAAAGCAGGTGTAGAAATTGGTGTAGCATCAACGAAAGCCTTTACCGTACAACTTGCAGGTTTATTAATGCTAACAACGGCTATTGGTCGTCATAATGGCATGTCTAGCGACATGGAAGCGGCCATCACTCAAAGTCTGCTATCAATGCCTGCAAAAGTTGAACAAGCTCTTGGTCTAGACGATGCTATTGCAGAACTAGCAGAAGACTTTGCCGATAAACAGCATGCATTGTTTTTAGGTCGTGGCGATCAATATCCTATTGCGATGGAAGGTGCATTAAAGTTAAAAGAAATTTCGTATATTCATGCAGAAGCATACGCCTCTGGCGAGCTAAAGCATGGCCCATTGGCTTTGATTGATGCTGATATGCCTGTCATCGTTGTAGCTCCTAATAACGAATTACTCGAAAAACTTAAATCAAACGTAGAAGAAGTTCGTGCCCGTGGTGGGTTAATGTATGTGTTTGCCGATGTTGACGCTGAGTTTGAGTCAGACGACACCATGAAGGTTATTCAAGTACCACATTGCGATGAGTTTATGGCACCATTAATCTACACAATTCCATTACAGCTATTGTCATATCATGTGGCATTAATTAAAGGTACAGACGTAGATCAACCTCGTAACTTAGCTAAATCTGTTACTGTTGAATAAGTTAATTAAAGTATAGAAATGTGATTAACTGAAACGTTAGCAACTAATTTTACGTTGAAAAAGCGACCAACTCATTGAGTGGTCGCTTTTTTTTGCATCAATTTGAGTCACACCTGTTAACGGATGTTATCCATTTTATAACGCAATACTTAGCCTGTTATTTTAAGGTTATTGGTTTGTTGTCCTATTTATAGGTCACTTACAGCTCATATTACACTCTACTAGATGTCCCCATACTGAACTAATATAGATTTTATACTCTAATTGCGAAATTAATTTTGTATCCATTTGAAATTATTTGTTTTTTAGAGATGTTTATATAACTTTATGAGGTATAACTATGTTTTTATTTGAGTCCTTAGAGCCGCACACCATCGCAGCATGGTTCGCGGTACTTGCAGGATTAATCATCCTGAACGAAATATCCAGACGCAGTATGTGGGCAGGTATTGCCTGTTTTATCATACTTCCTTTAGTGCTCACTTTTACCGTATGGCAAGACACTACATCAGCAGAAGGTTCAACCGTTGGTACATGGTTCCACTGGGCTAAAGTCTACTCATGTTTAGCCGGTTGTCTTGGTTTTATGGCTCTTCGTTATATCAAAGGAGCTGTGAACAATAAATATATGCTCTTCTTTCCCGCGTTTATTCTTGGCATCAACATTCTTGAGGCCGTACTACGTGATTTTCAGGTATCCAGTTTCGGTTTACCGAGTCTTCACGATGGCATGATGATCCAAGGTGGATTATGGAACCTCTTTAACGGTGTAGCTGGGATTTTAAACATTGTCACGATATGTGGTTGGGTTGGTATCTTTGTTAGCAGTAAAAAGTCTAAAGATATGCTTTGGCCCGATATGCTTTGGTTTTGGATCATTGCCTACGATTTATGGAATTTTGCCTACGTATACAACTGTGTACCAGACCATTCTTTCTATGCGGGAGCCGCACTACTTATTTCATGTACCATTCCAGCCTTTTTTATTCAAAAGGGAGCTTGGTTACAACATAGAGCGCACACTCTTGCCTTCTGGATGATGTTTGTTATGACATTCCCATCATTTGTCGACTCGTCTCAATTTGCCGTTAAATCGTCTGGAAGTGTAGAAGCATTGTGGATTGTTTCTATGTTGAGCTTTATCGCTAACGTTGCGGTATTTGTTTACCAATTCCGTCGTATCAGAAGTAGAAAACTGAGTGCCATTCGTGACGAAATTTACACAGATTTACCTGCCTACAATGAAGTCGCTGTATTAAAAAAAGGGTATGTCGCTCCAGCAAACGTTGGAATAAACAACCCTACAACAGCTTCATAAACAAAATCCTAATATCACCACTTTTTTAATCTCCACTGGTTGAGGCATCACCAAGCCTCAACTAGTACATGGCTGTAAAAATTTTAAGAAACATTTTACTAATAACGGAGTAAATACTGATGAATAAGTATCTTTTAGCGCTAACGATTACCGCAACATTAACGTCAAATTATGCATTATCGGCAGAGGAAGAAGAGATAGACATGTCTAGCCCGACTGAAGCTTACACGGCTCTTGGTGTTGGCTATGGTAATAAAGGTATTAATTTAAAAGCGATGTATATGCTTTCAGAGGCGGGATCCGATCGTAAAACAGGCCTTATATTAGAAGCAAACGATATTACAGATCAAGAAGGGGGTGACCCTCAGTTTTCGGGAATACAATCCGGTGCCGTCACCATGAATAATGAGACAACTAATACAAACTATCGCCTTCGCTATGGTTCATTAAATACCAAAAATGGCTTGGGATATATGATTGACGCTGTTGTGAAAGATCATCCATTTTTTGGTCAAACTAGCATAATTCAAGCCGGTGCGTTAGCGACTATTCCTGTTGGAGACAATGGTTATATATGGCCCGTCATATTGGTTGGCGGTGTCATCGTTGAAAACAACTTTAGTGATACAACCGCTGCAGCCGTTGGTATTCCTCAGGCGGTAACAAATATGTCGAGTAGTGGTATTGATATTGCTTCTATAGTGTATTCAACTAAGGTTTATGCTCGCTACAAATTCAATGACACTTGGTGGTTATTGGGTGCTTGGAGTTATACCGATGAAATAAGTGGTAAGAGCTGGGATGAGAGTATTGCTAACGGTGGTTTACAAATTAGCCCACAACAAATTGAACTCACTTTAGGTTATCAGATCACTAATACTCAAAACTTACGCCTTAATTATCACTCATATTCAGAAAGTGGCAGCTCTGACAAGTTATGGGTTGAATACAACTACGCATTCTAATAAGACAACACCTTTTAGTTTTTAAATCATTTTTAGTTTTTAAATAAACTGGATGGAAAATAATAATGAAAAAACAATTAATTTTAGCGTCTGCATTTTTAACGCTCATATCATCCACTGGTTGGGCTAAAACAATAGCCGATGTCAATGTACCAGAGACGATTACAACCAACGAACAAGTTATGCTGCTTAATGGTGCAGGTGTTCGTTCTAAATTTTTTATGGATTTATACGTAGGGTCTTTATTTACATTAAAACAAACCCATGAAGCAAAACCCATTGTAGATGGTGATATGCCTGGCGCAATCCGTCTAAACATAACGTCTGGAATGATAACTTCAGAAAAGCTCACTAATGCACTAAACGACGGTTTTAATCTGGCTACCGATGGTGATACCTCTGCTATTAATGCAAGTATTCAAAACTTTGTTTCATTCACGTTTGCTGAAGAGATTAAAAAAGGCGACCAATTTACACTGGTGAGCATTCCCAAAGAAGGTGTTTATAGCTACAAAAATGGTAAGCAACTTTCTTTTACGCAAGACGAAGCGTTTCGTAAAGCTCTGATGTTGATTTGGCTGGGTAACAAACCTACTGACAAACAACTTAAAAAAGATATGCTAAAAGGCTAACTAAAATTAAAGCAGTAGTATGAGTTGGCGATGGGGCTAACAGGCAAAACGTATCTTTTATAACTAATAATATCGATACGGAGTCGTTAATCTATGTCATTTCTATCGCCAACAATACTGTATTCATTTTAGAGATGCCATCTTAATTAACCTTTGGGATAAATAAGGATATTTATCCCTCATCACTTATTTAGGGCTGATTGAACTTTTGCTGTAAATCTTGCAGCAGTATGTGGGAAATGTTGAACTAAGCTGAGTTTATGGCATTAATTATTTTACAGGTGTAAGCGATAATGCTGCAATATGCCAAATGCGCAGCCCCAAATGGGCTGCTAAATATTTTTAAGTGTTTGTTGTATTAAACTAAAATTTTAAGACGGGTAGCTTATAACCCCTTTTTCAACAACCATCTCTCTAAGTAGTTGCACCATTTTTTTACATTTTCGCGATAGGTATGGCTGAGCAGCGTAGACCAAGGTGATTTTTAAATCGGGTAAACGGTGGTGACATAGTAATTGCTGAAATTCCCCTTCTTCAATGCCGTTTTTTAACATCACTGTTGGCAAAATAATAATCCCCTTGCCATCTCTTGCTAAATTTCGCAAAAGATGGAGATCTTCGCTATACACATAGTAGTCGATGTGTCCTGGCAACCACATTTTGCAATATCGATTTCCTAGTAATTTATGGTTGTCCAGATCTTCAATTGTGTCGGGTTTGCCCATTTTTTGAAGGTAGGCAGCGCTCGCGACCATACAGCAAGGGAGTTCAAGAAAATATTGTTGAACATAGTCATCATTAAGTGGTGGGCAATATGCAGGTAATACCTGAATATCTGTGTTGGTGCGGATCAGATCAATCGCTTGTTTTTGGTGCTCAATTTCTATGTGAACACCGGGATATATATTGGTGTACATTTCAATCACATTGGTAAAAAACTCTGTTACCCCTAAAACAGGAGGGATTGCCATTCGCAGCTTACCTTTCGGCTCTCTATTTTGTTCTTCTAGATGCGACATTGCCGTTTCAACGGCATTAAGACGTGAAGCAACTTGCTCATATAACCATTTCCCATGCTCCGTTAGCTCAATATTATGGGTTGTGCGTATAAGTAACTGATACCCTAATCTTTTTTCTAGTTCTTGAAGTCGTCGGCTTACCTTGCTTCTTTGTAAGTTACATTTTGTTGCGGCAGCGCTAATTCCTTTGTATTGCACGGTATAAGCAAATAATTGAAGGTCATCTAAACTAGGCATAGCTTGTTGTCCAATCTATAAATCACTTACTGCTTATACTACCTCCTTTGAGGTATTATTTGGTTAAAACGCCTTAGGGCATATACTCTAATTGTGAGCCCGATCTTCTACTATTGAGTTTAATTCATGTTTAATGGTCATTACGTATGCCCGCGCTAAGAAATACTGGGCCGAAGGGCGAATTTATCTCCATTTAGATCTACTAATACAGGTGTGTATAGGACTAGATTTTTTCTGCTATTTGTTTTTCGTGCTGCTCTAAATAAGCTATCCATTGTTTAGATTCGGTATTGGGTTGCATATTATACGCTTCAAGCGCAGCTCTTTTTGCATTGGTAATATCGGCAAGATGATAATAAGCCTCAACACGAGCTAAAATATATCGTTGTTCTGGCGATGATATGTTTGACAGCACGGTTAATGCTTTCTGGTAATGCTGTTGTTGTAATAATAGCTGCACATATTCTTTTTTATATTGGCTATCTTGTTCACTTGTTACTTTCCAGGCATTTAATGCCAAATTCCATTGCCTTGCCTGCGTCCAGTAGCGAGCTTCTTCGGCCCAGTCCTGTGGCTGCTTATTGAGGATTGATTCATGATAGATTTGTGCTGCGAGTTCAGGTACTTTTTGGTTTGCATACAACCTTGCCATGGTTCTATATTCTGGTTGGGTTAAATTAAAGCCTGCACGCTGATATTGTTTCATATTCGCTAATGCATTCGCATATTGTTTATGCTGAAGAAACAGCCCTGTTTGTTGCTGCCACCATGTTGCCTTGGTTGGTTCTAATTGTTTTAACGATGACACTGTCGTTAATGCAGATGTCCAATCTGAAAGTGATAACTCCGCACCTAAGCGTAAGGTCAACTGAGCAGCAGCTAAGCTAGGTTGATACACTTGATATTGCTTAAGTGAATAGAGTACCCGTTGCCAGTGTTTAGCCTGATAATTGGCTTGTGCGACGCGAAACCACAGTTCTGTCAGTAACAATGTGCTATCAACATTAGTTGTACTATTTTCAACAATATGACTGATTAAATGTTGATAGTGTGAAAGGGCTGGGTCGTATTGACCCGTTACCAATAAAATATCGGCAAGCATGCGGCGTGTTTTTTGTTGTATATCGGTAGGTAATACGTTTGCCGAGACTGCGTTGGTTAAAGAAGTTTGTGCTAACTCTGATTGTTCTGTTTGCCAATATAGGATCCCTAACATCCGTTCAATGTATGCTCGATCATATTTTCGATGCGGAGTTAATGTATTTAATAATGCTATTGCAGCAGGCGCATCTCCCTCTTGTTCTAACCAAAAAGCTTTGTTCATTGATTTATCAATATTTGAGCTTAATTCTGTAGCCGTTATCGAATAGCTAAATATTAAGCATGACGCATAACAAAGTGTTCGTATTAGATTCATCATTTTTGTAATTTAAACTCCAGTCTAACGCTTTGCCCTAACTGCGATACGGGTTCACCATTGATCATTTTTGGCTGATATTTCCAACGTTTCAGCGCTTGTATCGCTTCTCTATCAAATATCTGGTTTGGGTTTGCATCCAAAACCTCAATATTTTGAGGGTTACCTTTTTCATCAATAACAAACGTCAGAGTGACATACCCTTCGATCTTACGTTTTAATGCGCGTGTTGGATAACGTGGCTCGACACGGTGCAGCGGCATAATTTGTTGACTTTGTCCGATGGAGGTTGGCGACGATAATGTTGAGTTCAAATCCGTTTGCTGTGAGGAGATAGGAATATTGAGACTAAGCCCTGTGACCGCAACATCCATACTTATCTCAGGTGCATTGGGCATATCTGTGGATATACTTTTTGATTGTTCAGCACTTGCTTGCGATTGAGGGGTGGGGGCCATAAGTTGTTTTTGTGGTGGTTCTGGTAACTTACGTTGCCGACGCTGGGCTTCATCATCTGCTTCTATCTGTATAACATCAAAACGCAATGCAGACTGTGGCTCAGGCATATTGTCATTACTTGGCTCAACTAACCAAGCAATAAAGCCAAAAATAACCACCGTAAATATCAACGCGGAAGGAATGATAAGCAATATACGACGCATTATTTAGACTCTGTGGCTAATGCAATATTGTTAATTCCAGCCCCTTTCGCGCCATCCATGACACCAACAACCGTGCCATTGTATGCAAATTTATCGGCTTGAATAACTAATGTGGCATCAGGTTGCTCTATCATTAAATGCTCTAGAGTTGCCTGTACGCGTTCAACATCAACTAGGCGTTTATCGATATACACTTCGTTGTTGTTAGTGATCGCGATAAAGATCCCCGCATCTTTTTGGCTGGTGGCATTTGATGCTGTAGGGCGGTTAACTTCTACTCCAGATTCGCGTACAAATGAACTGGTCACGATAAAAAATATCAACATGATAAATACAATATCCAACATGGATGTCATATCTATTTGTGCTTCTTCTTGATTGCGCTTTCGTTGCCCTAATCTCATCATCTTTTTTTTCTGTATTTGTGTTTATATTTATTCGTGAATGGTCTATTTGATATTGAAGATGTATTTCGTTTACGAATAACTAAGTTCTCATCAAACGTTCAAGGTGAACCAACCGTTTTTCACTAATACTGTTAAGCCGTGAATATACAAACATGCCGGTAAGTGCTGCAACCATCCCGGCCATTGTCGGTAACGTCGCCATCGATATGCCCGATGCCATCAACCTAGGTTCTGCGCTTCCTTGCAGTGAAATCACATCAAATACGGAGATCATGCCAGTTACTGTTCCAAGCAGGCCTAACATAGGAAACAGCATCACAATTAGCTTAATCAAAGGTAAATTGCTGTTAAGTTTTTGTTCTGCTTCATCTAACCAGCGAGTGCGCTGTGCTCGTGCATACCAAGACACTTTGTCTGTACGTTGCTGCCAATACATCGCCCAGCCATGTTGCTCCCGAGGAAAAATCACCGCAAAATACCAGATACGCTCTAATGCTAAAACCCAGAACAGCGCAACTAATCCCGCAAGCCACCAAAGAATTGGGCCACCGCGATACATAAAGGCATTAATTGCCGCAATCGGACCAAAATCAGAGAATGTTAAGGCTAAATTGGCAAGGACTTCCATTACATTGCCTCATTCGTTACATTCTGTTTTTGCGACTGCTCAGCGCGCTCTGCAACCAAACCAACACCTTGCTTTTCAATAATGTTTCTTATCGATTCAACTTGTGTATTCAATACGTTGCTGACAAGTAGTAATGGCATTGCCGCAATCAGCCCTAGGACTGTAGTGACCAACGCCATAGAAATCCCGCCAGCCATCACTCGTGGATCAGCATTACCAAATTGGGTAATGGTTTGGAATGTCTCAATCATACCGGTTACGGTACCAAGTAAACCTAGCATGGGGGCTAATGCGGCAAACAACTTAATCAGTGATAAACCACGCTCTAAACTTTGTTGCTCATCCATTACAGCCTCAAGAATCCTTAGTTCGAGCGCCTCTGTATTAGGGGTGTTATCTGCTTTATAAATGGAAAGAATTCGTCCCAGAGGGTTTTTATCACAAGGCTGTTCAACCTGTTTTAACTGTCGGCTCACTTGGCGTTTCATATTAAAAAGTCGAAGCCCTTGAACGAGGCCAATCAATAAACCAATAATCAATAAACCAAGAATAACGCGGCCAACAATACCGCCACTTTCAAGTCGTTGTGACAGTGTTGGTGCTTGCGCTAATTGATTAAGTAAATCACCACGGGTGACATCGAGATCCAATAGCGCATTATCGAGAATTATGTCGTTATTTGGCCTTAGTTCTGGTTGAACACCGTAAGCCATAGCGCTTGAGCGTGTGCCATCCCATGACAAGTATCCCGTCTCATCAGCTAAGCTTATTGCACCTATTCGAAGTACTTTTTTAATCAGGGTTTCACCGCTTCTTTTTGTCACCGGAACGGTTATAAATTGTTGTTGGCCGCTTGCTGTTATCTGTTGTTTAAACGCTTGCCATAAACCATAAAGTTGATGTTTTGAAGGCAAGGTTTTGGCAGCAACAATGGTATCTACAACCTTAATGTCATCCTTTGCGCTAATGGCTGATACCGAGACATTTTGTTCAAGCAATAACGCTTTTGCTGACAGTCTTACAACACCAAATAACTCTCCCAAACTACCCGTTGCAAGATGAAGCGCTTTCTCTTTATTCGCTAAACGTTCTTCATTAAACTGAAAGGTTTCGGCTAACACCTCTGTTTCATGTTTTAGTCCTGCAACACGTTTCCTTAACATGGTTAAGTCTGATGTTAAACGAGCTTCCGTTTGTTCAAATTGATTTAAACGGTCCTGGTTATGCTGTTGTTCTTGCTGTTGTGCACTACGGGTAATTGACAGTAATTGTGCCGGTGATGCGACTTCTTCTTGTTGAGCTATAGCTGCATTGATATTAAAAAAAAGCCCAAATATCAGCGCTAATGGGGTAACAAAAGTAGATTGAATTGTCATAATAGATCTGCGCATTATTCAGCTGCCTCTGTAACAGAGAGCGACACGGGTAAAGTGAGTAAACGGGGAGCGGTTTGTTTGTTAGCCACATCGAAGGCTTTATCTATATATAATCCCACATTTATATCTAGTGGTTGCCAATGTCTATTGGTATTACTCCAAGACCAGTAATGTTGGCGATCAACACTACGTGCAACCAATGCAGTACGACCTAAGTACAATTGTTCAGTTTGCCGTTTTTGTTCGTCAAGTGTCATGACGGCATTGTAACTGCCGAGTTTGTAGCCGTATTCAAGCTCAATTTGGTAAGTCTCTAGGATCCGACGAAACTTTTCTGCATCGCTAATATCTGCTCTTGGCATCATTGCGGTAAGCTTGTTGATGCGTTCATGTCTGGCATTAATACGAATAGGTTTATCTGTCGCGATGTGTTGCTCTAACCATTCCAACATGGAATACATTAGCGGCACTACGCCTTTTTTGGTTTCAACGATTTCTTCAAGTTGAACATCAAAACTTTCGAGTTCTTCGGATTGGCTTTGGATCATTGAATTTAGGTGAGCTTTATACACTTCAAGTTCTTTAAGCTCAGCTTGTAATGAGGTGATTTCAGTTTCTAATTGCACAGCGTTAAGATGACTTGTCGCAACGGCTTGCTGAGTGTCAGCAGCGTGTTGGGTAATGGTCTTTTCGAGGCGATTTGACTGTTCTAATGCTACCGGGTTAGCCATTGCCGTTGAAGAGATTATTAATGCTACTACTGCTATGGCAATTTTAAATATCGACCCGTAGCTGTCAGTTGTTTTTGTACCACTGTAATGGTGTGAAGTCATCCTTATCATCTCTATTTTGTCTTTCAAAGTGTAAACAAATGTCAAATGTATAACGTATACAAAAAGCCAAAGTATGATAATCTAGAAAATAAACTATAGCAATAGTAATCATTATCATTGCTGTTTGCTGGAGGGGAGATCGCAAATGAGTGATAAAGCAAAGAAATTATTACCCTAAAACTCATTGAGCTATTTTTATCCATCAAACCTGTTATCGAGTAATACGAGTACTAATATTATTTATAATTTTAGAATATTATTTTGTATCAATACGTTATGAGTTAATCGACATGAATTTGCATCAAATAGATCTAAACCTGTTAATTACGCTAAAACATTTATTAGAAGAGAAGCATGTTTCAAATACTGCTCTGCAACTCAGCATTAGCCAGCCCACGGTGAGTCGATCGTTAAACCGACTGCGTAAACTGTTTAATGATCTTCTTTTGGTTAAAACAGCGAATGGTTATGAATTAACACCGAAGGCACAATCTATTAAGTTAGAACTCAATACGGTATTAACAGGTTTAGAAGGCCTTTTAAAAGGCAAAGACTTTGACCCAGCAACCAGTAATAAAATGGTTCGTTTATTTGGTCTGTCACCACAGATGGAGTTTATTGCGCCACAGTTACTCAAATATGTGCGGGAGCATGCACCAAACCTTGTTGTAGAAATTGATACTATTCCACAACCCCACTTTTCGGCGTTACATGCGGGTGACTGTCATTTTGCATTAACGTGTCATATTCCTCATGTTATCGATCAGAATCTTTACTGCATGCCCCTGTTACGGCGAGATTTTTGTTTAGTGATGAGTAGTCGTCATCCTTTGGCCCAGAAACCACTTAAAGTAGACAACTTACGCCATTGTCAGTTTGGTCAGATATCACTACAAGGAGATAAACAGTTATCCATAGGCTCTGGGTTTCAAGTAGAAGATGACAGTACTTTCCGCGTATCTACACCGGTACGACTGACTAATTTTTCGTGTGCTGCTGGCATAGCTGAAGCAACCGATATTATTTTCCATTTGCCAACGCGTTATGCTGAATCAATTTGCAAGCAAAGAGATCTTGTTATGCGTGAAGTGCCAGACTCATTAACTACCCAACATAAGGAACTTAAGCTCTATTGGCATAAACGTTTTCATAATGATCCTATGTGCATCTGGATACGCACAGTGCTTAAAAATATCGCAAAAAATACCCCCCAGTAATCTATGTGTTATTCATTAATTAAATAATAAAAATTCAACATTCGAATACTAAATAAAGATTAATTTATTTCACATTGTGATTTAATGCGAATCATTATCAATAACGATTGCATTTCTTTTATGTAACAAGGAAGCCGTATGCTAACTAAACCTTTTTTCACTCCTAACCCTTTAGCTGTGCTGATCTGCGCTGCTTGCACCTTACCTATGGTTGCGACCGCAGCAGAGCAGGTTGCTAGCCAAACTGAGCTCGTACAGGTGTGGGGAACGGCAATTAATTCTTCTTCATTACTGACAGAGGATATTGAGCTTAAGCAGGCTGACCATTTAAGCGATTTGTTGCGTGATCAACCTGGAGTGGATATTGGCGGTACTCACTCTATGAATCAGGGCATCAACATTCGTGGTGTTAGTGAGTTAGATTTGAATATCACTATTGATGGTGCCAGCCAGAGTAATAACGTGTTTCACCATGTCGGCAACCTGCTGATTAACCCGGACATTTTACAAGCTGTAGATCTCCAAGTGGGAAATAATTCAGTGTTAAACAGTGGTCTAGGTGGTGGGGCAGCCTTTGAGACTAAAGATGCTAAAGATCTGCTTAAACAAAACCAAAAAGTGGGCGCTCGTGTATTTAGTGGCTTTGCGTCTAACGATTACTATAACTATTCCGGCACAGTATATTCTCAATTAAATGATGAAGTTGATGCTTTAGCTTACTATAGCGCCATTGATCGTGATAACTCGAAAGATGGCGATGGCTTGAAGAAAGTTGGAGAAGAAGGCAAGACCGAAAACTACCTGATGAAATTTGGTTGGGATGCTACCAAAGCTAATCGCTTTGAGCTTAGCTATGATTTTTACAAAGATGCGGGTGACTACACCATGAAATCTAATCTGGGCCCAGCATTTGACCACTCAAAATACATCACTCCAATTGAATACACGCGTGAAACGGCTGCATTAAATCATGAGTTTTCTCTGGATAATACGTATGTACGCACTTCATTGTATCGCAATGAGATGAATTATCAGACTACCAGTAACGATACCGGTGATGTAAGCGAAGGCAACACGGTTGTTTATGGCTTGAAAACGGTTGCAGAAACGTCAGTTGAATTAGCGAACATGTACCATACGGCCCGTTATGGTGTTGAAGGCAAAATGGAAGAATCTGAAAAGATCAGAAATGGCGAGACAGTTAAAAATTCACAAGGGGCTGACAGTACGGAAACAATTGATTCTTATGCTATTTATGCTGAAGATGAAATTGAATTATTGAGTGGTTTATTTGTCACTCCAGGGATGCGTTACAACCATCACAAAGTTGATATGCAAGCGTCAAACGATACATTTACTGACACCATCTTTGCGTTTCAGGCTAAGTATGAGTTTTCTGAGCAGTGGACCATTCGCGCCAGTGCGACAGAGCTATTTAAAGGTCCGGCATTAACCGGTTCTTACCTAGCTTCAGAGTCGGAAGTTAACTCAGATTTGAAACCCGAAACAGGTGTGAACTATGAGGCTGCAATAGCTTATCAAGCACAACAGGTGATGGGCTTGGACTTGCTTGGTTTCTCGTTTACTGGGTTTGAAACCCATATCGATAATTACATCGATGATGTTATGACGGGTAAAGCTGGTATGAAAGATGATCTTTCTTACCGTAATTATGGTGATATTGAAATCGTTGGTTTCGAGTCTGTATTAAATATGCGCCGTGGTGGTGTGAATGCTCGTTTGAGTTATGCTCATTCAGATTCAGAATTTACACGGGTTGATAGCGACAGTAGCTTTGTTGTTGGTCAAGCGGTCGATGATGAAGTTGGTGATAGCCTCGCATTCAACGTCGGTTACGAAATGCCTAACTTAGGCCTAAATGTAAGCTGGACCAGCCAAATTATATTTGATCTGGACAAAGATGTTGAAGAAGATAAAGCCAAAGATGGTTATAACGTTCATCATGTTAGCTTAAATTGGAACCCGAAAAGTATTGAAGATTTGAGCATTACAGCGTCAGTGGAAAACTTGTTTGATGAGCATTACGCTTCTCATGCATCGCATGATCTTGGTGTTACTGACTATGAGCCAGGTCGAAACTATAAACTCACTGCATCATATAAATTCTAAACTTGGCGAATACTAGCTCTTCTTCGGTAGAGCTAGTATTTACCTTCTACTCGGCTTAAGCGATGAGATTAGTATTAGAATGGGTATAAGGAAGGCAAACTAACAACATTTGACGTATTTCCTATTCAATTTTATCAGCTAGTTTTGTTAGCAAGATATCAAATATGACTTCACTCTCATTTTCTATATCAATAATGTGCCTAAACTTAAAAATTTGATTTATACCAATTCTATTACTTTGCTAGCAGGCGCAGAATGACCTGACATTATTGGAACGGGATAGTTGGTATTAAAGCATCGGTTTACGGACCTTATTTTATATTGGCCAGATGACGTTAACATAATCAGATTTTTAAATTGATTGTGATCAAATTATTCACATTAGAGAACGGTTAAATACCTTTGACGTTGAATTTTTTTCGCTCGGCGATTGGATTTTTGTGTAAAAAGCATTATAGTTTGTATTCAAACTATTTGAATTCGAGCTAATTATGCATGATCATCGCGCCATGTTTGGCATTCGCTTTTCAACCTTATCGCGGCAATGGCGACGCTATCTAGATCAACATCTTTCACGGTATGGCATCAATGATGTGACTTGGGTTCCATTGATTCACTTGGATGATTTAGGTGATGGTGTAAATCAAAAACAGTTAGCTAAATCTGTTGGTATTGAGGGCCCAGCACAGGTGCGTTTACTTGATACCTTAGAGAAACGTGGGCACATTGTGCGCAAAATTTGCGACACCGACAGGCGCAGTAAATTAGTTTACTTAACTGCAGCAGGCTCTGAGCAGGTGAAAGAAGTTCGTTCACACCTGATTAAAATTGAAACAGATATTTTGTCTCGAATAAGTGATGATCAATTGGCCAATTTCCATCAAGTTTTAGACATATTAGAAGCGAACATAGCGGAATAAATAGGCAATATATGACTAGGGTGAGTATTTTTTTGTCATGGTTACAACGGATCCAGCACTGGGGAGAGTTCGATAAAGATCTATTCACATATGCATTTAGAACCGCAATCGCGTCTGGGTTTGCGTTAGTCTGTGGTTGGTTGCTAGGGCTTGAGCATCCACAATGGGCTGCGATGAGTGTTTGGGCTGCATCGCAACCAGGAAAAGGCATGTTATTGGAAAAATGCCTTTTTCGGTTAGTAGGTACTCTAATTGGTACTATTGTAGGTGTGATTATTATCTACACCTCCCAAGGTGATATTCTCTATATTGCACTCGGTCTTACTATTTGGATTACGCTTTGCACTGGAGCGGGTAATCTTATCAATGGCTTATTTTCTTATCTTACATTGCTGAGTGGTTATACCGCATCATTAGTTGCCTTACTTGATATTACCCAAGGTTCGAATATTTATGCATTGGGTCTAGATCGCATGTTAACCGTTTCACTTGGTGTGGTAACGGCGATGGCTGTTGGTTTAATGTTTATTAAAGCCTCCAATGAAGAGGTCATGAGCGTTCGTATTAAACAGCTTACACATGCTGTTTTTACATTGCTCACCCAAGCCGTTCATTCATCCATTCCGTCAGATAACATTGCGTCATTAGTGAAAGAAGCCGCGATGATTGATGGCTTATTAGAACCTCATAGTGCAGGCTCTTTACGTTCTCGTCGTTCGGTTCGTTCAATACGAGCAATTATTTACTCCAACGTTTCATTATTGACTCGCCTAAATTCTAGTGCCGTTATGACACAGCTGACCTTGATAGAATCCTCTTTACAACAGCTAACCTATGTCATTGAAAACGATTTGGGCATTGCTGCAGAGTTAAAGTGTATCGACAGTATCTGTAACACATTGGGTAACGATGATTTAGGTTTAATCTTTAATGATCTTCAAACTGCATTAATAGAGCGACTTCGTTATAAAAAGCAGGGCAAAATAGAACGCACCAAACTGCATCATATGTTGGTTTTGCATCGCGATTGGGTGGCGGCTAAACAAGCAATGCTACGCACTTTTATTGTTCTGGGAACCATAGGATTACTTTGGAATTGGAACCCGTCGCCTATTGGAGCGTTTGTCATGCTTGGCACTTCTGTCATGGTGACATTGTTTTCTACTTTTGAAGCTCCAGCGAGCATGATGGGGCGAATGTTTCTCTGGCAAATAGTGGGGTTAAGTGCCAGCTTATTATTAAAAGGTTATTTTTGGGTGGGAGCAAGCAACGAAGCCGAATGTGTTTTCTGGATGGCACTTTTGATTCTACCAGTTATTATTCCTTTATCATCGCCTCGGTTTTTTCTTGGTTCAATGGATTATGTGATGATGTTTCTGCTTTTGTCGAATATACAGTATCCAGCCAATTTTCAATTATCTGTCGATTTACCGATAGGGCTTGCTGCCGTTGGAGGTACTTTGGTGGCTTATATTGCTTTTTTACTGATTTTTCCAACTAATGGCGCTAAGCGAAGCTCAAGAATTGAAGCTGCTATTTTGCATGATTTACAGCGAATTTATACCGTTGATTGGAATGATCAAAAAATGGCATTTATTCACTCTCGAGCCCAACATCGATTGCTCAAATTAATCCAAACTAAATCTCAACTTTCAACAGATCAGCTAATGGTTGCTGTAAATATTGTGTCAATGATCCAACTTATTGGTCGCACCAGAAAAATGTTAGCAATGGACTCTTTTGCTGCGGCACAAAAAGAAACCGCAATAGCACTATTAGCGCAACTGGTGGAGCCTATGTTATCTGGTAAATACTGTGACACGCGTTTTGAAAAACTGTTTAATCACAAGTCACACCTTTCTGATGATCTTATTTATTTGCTGGCTGGAGTAAACACATAAAATGTTTTGATGTGCGACTGCATGGTATATTTTTACCTTAAGAAATAAGATATCTCTTCTATTCATGGCGGTCGAGTGCAGGATATAGAGTAACGTAGGAGTCGTTGACGAGAGCAACTATCCCACAATTTTATTACTTCCTAGAAGGCGCAAAACGCCCGCTAAATGACCAGATAATTATTGGTATTATAGCCCTGACATTATATGGCTTTATCATTTTATTGATGTTTGAATAATGAGGCCATTAAGCCTCTCATTGATTACCGCTATTTTTGTATACCAGACTTACACTTCTATATAACCGTATCGTAGCTGCATAAAGCTGCCTGTAATATGATCTAGGTTTACAAATAGAGTTGTAATAAAACCGTTAATTAATTATTCTTAATTTTCATTACGTTAATTTGCTGTTTTAAATGTTATATCAAAAATGACTGAGCATTTTAAAGCGTCTATTTTGAACGAAAATAAGAGATGATATTTTGACAAACTTTCAATTTCGCAGTTTGAAATTTGGATTGCTTACCTTTGTGGCAGTTTCATTATTTGGATGCAGTAGTACTAAAACCCCTGTTGTTAAATATACACCGAACAACTCATTGTCTTTTTTACCTGCACATGCAGATAAACAAGCCCCTTTATTGGCAACACAGTTAGCTTACCTTGATCGTGGTTTAACCCTAGATAGGCAAGGCCGATTAATGCCAGCTAATGCAGCTGACTGTGGAGTAGATATCTATTTGGACATCCGTGGTATTACGACAATAGAACAACTTACAGTATTATATTCTCCACTATATTCTGGGTTGTCATTTAATGTTTTGATGAATAATGGCCAACTCTATATTGACGCTTCAAAACCGTATTCAGGAGTTCTCGCAAAACAACTTTTAACATGGACTGAGTTTAGTTTTGCGTTAAATAAAGCAGACGCTTACGTTATCGATTTATCTGCCAACCAACAATTGGATGATGTGTTACAGGCAAAAATATTTCTAGAAAAAAACTTAAAAGCGCGAGCGATTATCTTTAAAGTATTACCCCACCATGTGAACAAAATACCGGTTAATATTACCGATAATCAACAAGCTATAGCCGTGGTAACTGCTGAGGCTGGTTTAAATCAGCCTTATGCAAAAGTGTTGGAAAATGTTGTCGATAATATCTCTGTTATTCATTATTCTGCCGAAAGTTATTCAAATGATTATAGTGAAAAAGCGACAGGAGTAGAGGTTAATGACAATTTGTTATTAAGCTGTCGTCGATTTGCCCATTTCATTAGCGATCCCATTTCCAGTAAAGGCAAGTTTAATCAAAGTGACTCGACAGAGGATCTAATCGGTTTATTGCCACAAGATGCTGATTTTGTTGATTTATCACAACAGCGCCAGCAATTAAAACAAGGCCGCTATATCACTCTAAATGGTGATAGAAAGCTATTGTCTCAGGCAAAAAAATCAACCAAAAGCACTTTTAGCCGCTGTGATGGAATTGATGTTAATCATGAAGATTATCAACTGTGCCGTAAATCTGAGTATAAAGAAATGGAACACAAATCACGAACAGTGGTGATTGGTGGAAAGGGATAATTGGTAATGAAGTCGTTATTTTTTAATATAAAACTGTTATTTATTTTTCTATTTTTTATTGTATACATTGGCTTAGAGGTTAATTTAAACATTGTTTTAGTTGAGCTATATTCTCATTCTTTATCGGATGTTTTTGGTCACTATAAAGGCTTAGCCAACGACATAGAGTTATTTGGTAGGGTCATTACAGGTTTTGGTTTAGCGCTGACATTAGTGACGTTTATTCCTAAACCTTGGTTTGAGTTGCAACCACAATCTACGGCTAAAGAATACGTTTTAAAACCGGTGACATTATGGTTAGTACGGCCGTTAATATTAGTCCTTATTTGGGTTTTATTGATCCCATCGTTACGGATGGTGGTTGATACGGTCGTGTATCAATCATCGAACGGCGATAAATTGAGTGCTATTCGAGCAGTTGTTTTTAAAGAAGCGTTAAACCTCGATATGATTGAGTTTGAAGGCTCTAAAGAACTCAGTGATATTGCTAAAAATGCTGAGCAAAGACGCTTATTAGTGGCTCTTATCCCTTCTCTGGCTTATTTTTCTCCAACCGTTAAATTATTCATTCAGGATAAAACAGAAGACCTTGTCGTTAACTTCATGGAAAAAGAGCAAGAACTGGCTTTTGTTACCAGCGCAAGACCACTGCTCAAAAAGTTAAAACAAGTGCATCAATCTGAGTGGGCTTTGTATCAAAAGTCGAAAAAAGAAGCTGAAAAGGCTTCCACAACAGTTAATACATTTGCCAAGTTAAAAAGGGTTACAGAACAAAAGCAAGCGTCCGTTGTTGATGATATTCACGGCCATTGGTTATTTTTTCAAAAGCAAATGACTGATGCCGAAAAATACGTAGAGCCTTTAGCTGATTTATATTTCGAAGATTTTAAAAAACAGCGAGATAAGTATCTATCGTCTAAATGTAATGCAAGTTGCCGATCTCAAGTGAACAAACAATGGACACAAACCATTCTCGGTACAGGCTTTGAAGGCAGTGATGAAAAAGTTAAGTTAGCCTTTGCTGATGATATGAAGTGGTTTGCTAGGTTTATGATTGGTGGAAAGAAAAACATTTTCCGTTTGAAACTTCGTGAAGGTCGCGAAAAATACTTTATGGATGCTTATGGTGTCAATAAAGACGTTGAATACAATGATTTTATTCATAATCCCCAATTACTTCGTATTGCAATTAACAATCTTAAATCTGAAAACATTATTGTTGCGAATGATTGGGTTGTTGAAGATGTACTGTCACTCAAACAGGCAATTGAAACTAAATATAAAAATCTAGAGTCAACGGTTTGGAGTCAGTATAAAAAACAATCTGTTTATAAAATAAACAATCGAAACTTAGATAAAATTTCTTTTGCTAAACAAAGTATCGTGACCCGCTATCAAAAAAATGCTTTAGGACGCTTTTATTATCCGTCTTTTAAGGTTTTTCATTCTGAACAGCAAGTATATGATGCTTGGCAAAAAGGCTTGGATAATTTGAGTTTCATAAAAATGCTTACTGGTGCAGCAGCAGAAACCGCTTTTGCTCCTGGGGGGACATTTTATAAATTAGGTATCGAAGCGGTTAAGTTTTCGGTTATTCCCCCTATTTCTATCGTACTTAGTTTTTTAGCCATTTTTGCGTTAATGGTTAAATTTACTTACTACCTATGGCAAAAAGAAGCAAAAATCCATGCTGCTTTATTTGGTTCACTGGTGTTATTCGTGGTACTGGGTAGTGTCACCAATACCATTATTAAACCTCATTCTTACACCCAAATGATGACTTCTTTTGCTGATAATACCGATGAGATCAAGCAAGGAGAAAAGATATTCACGAGTCTATTTGGCGCGGTGATGGATGTTGAAAGCTTGATATATGGAAACCGAGCAACATTGACTGGGTTTTCTTCTATTGAAGGCTTTACCTATGCCGTCGAGGAAGAAACGGAAACGGGTATTAATACGACTTATGTCGGCTATTCTGAAAATAGTCCGGTTCGCTTATATGATGATTGGTTTAATCACACCTTTGAATTTATTCCTGAGGTTATCGGTGTTGGCAAATTAACTAAGCCATATGATTTCAACTTAACGGTATACAAACGAGACCAAAAAGTGGGTATGTATATGGGGTTACATCAAGACAATGGCATTATAACGAAAGTGACGATCCCAAATATATTAGCGAACAATGATATTGGTTTTTTACTTAATCAGAAAATGTTTTATAAGCCTAATTATCAAAACTTATTGTTGGATTTTGTTCAAAACGTAGAGGATCCAGAGTATTGGTTTACCTTTGCAACGGGAGAGTTTGGTAAGCAGACATTTTTAAATGTAATTGAAAACAATACATTAGAGTTATTAAGTGATAAAAAATCTAATTACGCTAACCTCATTAAACAAAGCGTGCAAAAAGGCTATAAAAACTTGTTGCTGGTGCAGCAATCCAAGGGGCGTAAGTACGATTGTTACGAGTTACCTGAGCTTGATATTGCCAATTTAGTGAATAGCCTTACGGGCGAACAATTACCTAATGCAAACAAGTTTGAATGTAAGGGAGAATTCTTATGATGAGCCATATTGGTGGTTGGATTAAAGAGCTAATTGAAAAGTGGCTCATTTTACTCTTGGTTCTTATATGTCTGGTCATCATATCTGACATGTTACAGCAAGATTTTCACAGTGGTTTTAGTGAGTTAGGTGAGTCAATTCAGCGTGTAAAATTAAAAATTTCATTAGCATTAGGGTAATAGTAATGGCAAACGAACAAGCAAAAATACCAGAGCAGCATGCAACAAAGTGGCTGCAATTTAATTTAAAAGTTGATTTGTCCACTTTATTATTAGCGGGAATTGCCATTTATTTTATGTTTAATGCTCATGCAAAAAACATGGAAAATATTACAAAAGTGGAAGTTGTAATTACAAAATATGAGGCCCAAATCGATAAAATGATCACCGAAGACAAGAAGAGTTTGCAACATTATAAACGTAACTTGAAGGATGCGATGTCTTCACTTAGCAAAGATGAGCGTAAGTTACTTGAGCATGTTTTTACATTGTCAGAAAAAAAGACTCAGTCATAAGTACTATGTGATGAGTAAAAAAGCCCGCAGACTTAACTTTTAGCGGGCTTTTTAATAGCAGATTTAAACCCTTGCTCGGGTTATACCAATCTCATTAAATATCTGGTCAGTTCAGCGTCTCTCAGGTTTTTCAATTCAAGGCACATTGATGTAGAAATGGTTGTTGCCTTTTAAATCAATGTAACACAGAAGTGGCATACCTGAGAGACAACATTCTGGCGGGTTTCAAAGTCCTTTATGCTTCGTTAGATGCTTTCAAAATACGACTGCATGGTCTATTTTTTTCCATAAAAAATAAGACATTTCCACCCTCCATGGCGGTCAGATGCTGGAGGTAGGGTAACGCAGGAGCAGTTACCGAGAACGACTATGTCTTCAAAAGGCTGCCTCGAATACCTCACTGATAATTTTCGCTAAAAGAGCAAATTCTAATGCGGATTGGTATTATCTATTTCAATTATTAGCCCAATCAAAAGTTATTTATTGTTGGGTTACCATACTCTAGCGACGAGACCTTTAAGGTAATAACCTTCTGGAAATGCACTGCTAATTGGATGATCGCTGGCCTGATGCATTCGCTCTATAAATTGAACCTCGCGTTTGGCATCAAGAGCTGCATCGGCAACAACTTTTTGAAATAAATCCGATTTCATCAAACCAGAGCATGAAAATGTCAGTAATACTCCACCAGGATTAAGCAGTTGCATGGCAATCATATTGATATCTTTATAACCGCGACAAGCACCATCGAGTTGGGCTTTGTTATCAGCAAACTTTGGTGGATCGAGCACAATGACGTCAAAGGTTTTTCCTTCATCACGATATTGGCGTAATAACTTAAATACGTCTGCTTCATTGTAGTTAACGTGGTCATCGTTAAAGTGATTAATGGCCATATTATCGCGGGCAGTTTGTAATGCTAAGGATGACACATCGACGTTTTCAATACTCGCCGCACCCGCTTTAGCGGCATATAAACCAAACGTGCCTGTATAACAGAAACAGTTAAGTACCGATTTTCCTTTGACAAAACGAGCGGCCATGGCGCGGTTTTCACGCTGATCCAGATAAAATCCAGTTTTGTGGCCTTTGACGACATCGACGGCGATTTTAATGCCGTTTTCTTCGATGATAACGGGCATTGGTGGTAATTCACCGTGTAATAGCCCCATTACTGGTGCTAAGCCTTCTTTCTTTCTGGAGTCGACATCTGAACGCTCATAGATCGCGCAATTAGGATACTGAATAACTAATTGCTCTACGATGATGTCACGCCATTTCTCTGCTCCGGTACTTAGCAGCTGGCATACAAGCACATTGGCATAACGGTCTATGGTTATGCCTGGTAAGCCATCCGATTCTGCAGCGATTAAGCGATAACCGGTAAGGCCTTGTTCGCGAATAAGTTCATCACGTCCTGCTTGGGCTCTTTTAATTCGTCGAGCGAAAAAATCGGCATCGATGGTTTCTTCTTTGTCAAAGGTCCATATTCTTACTTGAATTTGAGACTCCGGCGACCAGGCTCCACGACCTAACCAGCGGCCATCGTGTGCGACCACATCTACGGTGTCTCCGGCTTGTGGTTTTCCGCCATTAACATTGTGAATTCCGTTGGAAAATATCCAAGGGTGGCGTCGCTCTAATGAACGTTCGCGGCTAGGTTTAAGTTTGATTCTGATAGCCATGGTAATGCCTAATATAAAGTGTAATAAAATGATGACGCACCCAATAGCAATTGCGTATCAGCCTAATCGCTGTTCGCTAGGGTTATAATTTGTGATAACCAAGGTGCGACGAGTGGGGATCATAGCCTGTTTTGAGTTTAAAAACCTGACAAATAGTAAAATGGTTAGCTTTGTGTGGCATGGCTAACGTTGATCCTGTGCATGCCATAATGTATTAATGTGGTTGTGTTGCACTATGGTGAGTGACAGTGATATCAAAAAAGCCAAGGCTGTGATAGTAGTGGTGATATTTGTAGATTGACCAGTTAACTGCATTATATGATTTTTACTCAAGAGCGCTTTGTTGGGCAACTTGCTCATCACGTGAAAAAACAAGAATATAACCTTTAAACGGCAGTGATAGATAATCAGTATGGATGGGTTTGATATGATGACCAATAAAGCCGAATTCTGCTAACTTTACACTGAGTTTATTTTTTCGCCCACGACCAGGGTCGACAATAATGACATCACACTTTTTACTTGCATGATTTTTTATAAAATAAGCTAATAACTGTACATGCTCATCTTCGTACAGTAAGTCGCTGCCGATAATGACATCAAAAAGTCCCAGTTTACTGGTATCATTAGCCCAGTCTACTTGTTCAAAAGCTATGCTTTTGCCATTATTTAAACGTGTATTTCTATTTAGAAATAACTCTACCTCTGGGTGATAATCGGTTGCGGTAATATCGGCATTTTTTTCGTTGAGTAATAAACTTGAAAGTGCCATTCCACACCCTATTTCTAGAATTCTTTTTCCTTCGGTTTTGTAATCCAACATATAGTTCGCCAGCACTAAACTTGATGGCCAAACGATGCCAAAAATCGGCCAGCTAGCTGATGATATGCCAAGTTTTTCGGCTATACCTTTCGGGTCATAGAATTCTTGATTATTACGTAAGGTGCACAGGTGAACATCAATTTCACCAAATTCAACAGTTTGGTAGCATAAGCGAAGATTTGTCATTGGGCCGTCTCAACAATTGAGCGCTCGGCCAGGTATCGAGGACAAATAAATGACAAAACGAAGAAGTTTTAGTTAGGTTATAGAACTTCGTTAGAAAGGCAATGTATTTAATTGAAGGGAGGATTGAATTAGTTAGCTAAATTAATAAATAGTATTTATTTATCAATATTTTGGAGTGTTATTTGACGCTATTTAAGAACGTTATATTTCCTAATATCTATCATTAAAATTGATTTTGCTTATGTATTAATGTTTTAAGTAATTGGATATGGCTGGGGTTAATTGTGCGAGCCTTGCATTGGTAACGAATGATATTGGATTAGTTAAGTATTTGGTATTGATGCCTTAGTGTTATTGCTGGTATCTCTGAGCGGTTTTTGGATTTAATTAAAACAAAAACCGTCGAGAATAATCACTTAATGGACATGTTTAGTATTCAAATTGGTCGACGGTTTCGGTTAGCTTATCTGCTAAGTTGCTAAGCTTGTTACCCGCTTCACCTATTTGGTGATTTCCTACCGATACCGTTTCACCTAACAGTGTAAAGTCTTGTACTTTAAGCTTAACGGTATGAGCTTGCTGTTGTGAGGCTTGTGCTAGCATGGCCGATTCTTGACTGACCGTGGCAAGCGATAAAATAAGTTGACGACTCTGCTCTAGGGTTAAGACCAGTTGTTGTGCTAATAAAACAGATTCTTGTGCTTTTTGTTGATTCGATGCCATGTTGTCTACCGCAGATTGAATTGAATCAACAATACTGGCAAGCATTGAATTGATTTCTACCGTTGATTGATGTGTTCGAACTGCTAATGTTCTTACTTCATCGGCGACTACCGCAAAACCTCGACCTGTTTCACCTGCTCTGGCGGCTTCAATGGCTGCATTCAATGACAATAAATTGGTTTGTGAGGCTATGTCTGCGATGGTTTTTACCACCGTAGCCACTTGTTTGCCTGAATTTTGTAGTGTAAGTAACATACTTGCCGTGGTTTCAATATCTTGAGCTAGAACGCTAATACTGTCTGCTGTTTGTTTAACTTCTATTTGACCTTCAGCCATGCTTTGCGCGCCTTGTTGAGCTGAATCAGAGGCACTTTGAGAGTGCTCTACACTTTGCTCCATTTGCTGCTCAAGCTGCGACATAACATCCACTAAACTGACAATCGTGTGTTGAAGCTCATCGACAGAGGCTGATGATTTGCCTGTTGTATGGCTAAGCTGGGCCACAGTTTGGCTAATGCTGGCAATCGCTGCATGAACATCATTCATTCCTAAACGGAACACGTTAATTAAGCCATTAACGCTGGTGGCGACATTGCCTATCTCTACAATACATTCATCTGAGAGCTTGGCTGTTAAATTACGCTTTTGCGCAATGCGCGTGAGATCGTTAGACAGTTGTTGGATAGGACTCGCAATTTGTTTTTGCGCAGCTAAGTAAGCTCCTATTGCAACTAATACCATTAACCCCACCAATACGTAGATCAGTAAAGTGTTGTTACCTAGCTCTTTTTGAATGTTCATGGCGTTGAGGTTGGCTTGGCCTGAGATGTCTTGTGCTAGGGTATCTAAACGATTTTTTAACTCATTAGCACTGTTGTTTAAACTGCTTAGCTGATCGCGAGCATTATCCCAATCAACCGACGATTGACTCATGGTGGTTTCGAGCCCAGACAGCGTGGCATAAAGTGCATCAATTTGTGGCATTAGCTGTGTAGAGGTAACCGAACTCAGCTGTTGGTATTGTTGATTAAGGCTTTTTGTTAGGATGTTTTTTTGTTTACTAAACTCATCGACGTTAATGGTGGTGCCATAGAGTGAGTATCCTATTAATACTAATTCTTTAGCATTATTTTGCACTTTAGAGATACTCGTTAATGCGGGTAAGGTGCCATCTACAAATCCGGCTACTTCATGTTTAACGGTTTGGTTACTACTACTGAGCAACCCCGCCGCCACTAAGGTCATGATAACCGTTGCTGCGTAGCCTAATAGAATACGGGCTTTGATGGTGTTAAAAGCATTAAGCATAAAAGGATACCTTTGTTTTTTGTCAGAATAATACCAATTCCATTTAGGTTTCTGCACTTTCTATGCTGCTCATATCATCATGTTGACGTCCTACTGCACGGTCTATTTTGTTCCCTAAAATTAGACAATTCCGCCATCCATGACGGTCGGTGCAGGAGGTAAATCAATGCAGGATAAATTGTTGAGAACAACTACGCCTACAATTTTATGGCTTGCCTAGAAGGTACGAAATCTCCGCTGAATGACCAGTTTCTTTATCGAATTGATATAGACCTGACAAACATCGTTTTCTGTTCAATTTTATTATATTAGCTTACTTGAACTTAAATTGTCTTATTCACTTTCCAATTAATTGCCGAAAATAAAAACGAGCATCTTTTGGATGCCCGTTTTGTTATATACAATGCTATGAATTAAGTCAGCTCGATATCATTGCTTGACGCCAGTTGGATTGAATTGCCAAACACAAATCGGTTTGCTAGTAATGCAAATGACACACAGGCAGCTAATGTCACCGGCATTAAGTGGATATAGTGCCAGCTAGAATAGAATGGAGAAAACTCAAACGTGAGTGAAGCGTAGAGTAATACCCCAAAAATAACCGCACCAATACCTGCTCTTGCATCAATATTCTTAAACACCAAGCCCACTATAAATATCGACAGAATAGGCATGCTCAGTAAACCATTAAGTTGTTGCAGTAAGTTAATGATACTTTCGGCTTGTTGATATATTGGGACGAGTACTAGGGTGAGAATACTGAGTAATAATGTAACCCAACCACTTAAGCGCACTACGTTAGGATCTTTTTTAATATAAGCCTCGTGAATGTCACACACATATAATGCTGTAGCAGAGTTAAGTAAACTGTTATAAGTAGACAGCACTGCCGCTGCCATTGCTGCAGCAAATACACCTGTTAACCAGGTGGGCATTAAGTCCCCTACAATACGACCGTAGGCAGCATCACCAATATCACCATACAATTTGTACGACACAATACCAGGAATAACCACAATCGCTGGCACAATTAAAATGCGAATACCCGCGGCGGCAAATACCCCTTTTTGCGCTTCTTTAAGGGTTGGTGCTGCCATGGCGCGTTGGGTAATGGTTTGGTTTGTTCCCCAGTAAAACATCTGGATGAAGATCATTCCAGTAAGCAGAGTATGCCAAGGTAGCGGGGAGTCGTTATTTCCAATAAAGGTTAAGCGCTCAGCTGGAATATCTGAAAAGTCATAGTTAATGGCATTTAAGGCTAAAAACACGACAAAAATCGCCATGCTTAGCAGTAACACTCCTGAGTATGTATCTGATACCGCAACAGCACGCAGCCCACCGAAGAAGGCATATACAGCACCTAATGCAGCAAAAGCCGCTGCTATATAGATTAATGGAATATCGACATTAAACATGGTTTGCATAAATAATGAGCCAGAGTATATTACTGCCGGCATATAAATAAAGGCGTTACCTAAAAAGAATATGGTCCCGATAACTGCGCGTATGTGTTTGTTATTGTATCGTTTTTCTAATAGTTCAGTTGTCGTTGTGCAGTTATACTTGTAATAAACGGGTAAAAACAATTTAGCCAAAATAATCAGACCAATAACGGCAGAAAACTCCCACCAAGCTAACAGAGCCATTTGGTTGCCGTTCATCCCCACAAGCTGATCGGTACTTAAGTTTGTTAACGTGATAGAACCCGCAACAAATATCCAGCTTAGGCCACCACCAGCTAAGAAGTATTCTTTGTTTTGTGTGCTTTGCTGGCGGTTGGTTCCGCGACATTTTAAATAGGTGAGTAAGCCAATAATCGCCGTGACAAAAGCAAATACTGACAATTGAATCATGTTTTCAGACATTGTTTCTTCCTTTCCCAATTGTGCTTTGGGTATTGTTATATTGCCGTTGTATTTTTACTGACTTCTAATTTTATGCTTTTTATTGGCGTTAACGTTTGCACTTGGTTGTGCTTTTTTATTAAAGCGTTAAGTTGAAATAGAGACATAAGCATTGCTTGTAATGGCGCTAAGTAACCTTGTTGATGCAGTTCAAATAATGCCTCTTTGCTGAGCGATTGCAGTTTGTCTTCATCAATGGTGTATAACCCAGATAAGCTAGATGTGCTGTCATTTTGATGCTGAATAAGAATATTGATTGGCTTCATCAATCCGAGCTGGACAATATACTGATTAAATTCTTGGGTGCGAATATCGTTCTTAATATCGGCTTCCAATAAGGTTTTTACTTTAGATAAATGCAATGAAGCCTTGGCGTTGGATTCAAAAATTGCCTGACCAGTGGTTGTTGAAAACACCGGATGTGCTTGGTCAATACCGATTGTGTATTGCTGCGTATTTTCCGGAGACTTCATTAAGAAAAAAGGAAAGGTCTGCATATTGGCCGGAGTATATAGTGCGGTCCATTTTCCTTGCTCAATAAACAGGTTTTGACCTTGTTCAAAGCTGGTAAATCCTGTTAATACCCAATGACCATTCTGACTGTTACGCACATAAAAAATAGGCATACAACACGCGGCTTGACTGGCTTCAGTTATCCGCAAATTCATGATGTTTTGTTGCTGAGCAAACTGAATAGCGCTGTCATCTGCAATTCGTAGGTTTTGGTGCTGTTGTGGGGTTAATTCTGTCAGTGTTTTCATATTATTATTCTACTATTGAGAGTGAGTTAACCATTGTTCAATAAAGTCACGATGAGGCGGCAGGGTATTGATCATCTGCTGTGTGAGCTGAACATTGCGGGTTAAAATTTGTGATGCTTGAGTATGCTGTTGATACAAATGTGCATGTTGAGAGTAGTCAGGACTAAACTCCATGCCATAAAGCACATATTGATAACTGGCCGCCGGAAATAACTCATTAGGACCATTAAAATCTTTGCTGGTGGGACCTCTAAACGCCCACATGCTTAAGTCATCTTGTAAGCTTTGGGGAATACTGTTGGGGTTGCAATGTGCCTGCCAATAAGGTTCTGGACGTTTGGTTAGCATGTAATGTAGCTTTAAAAAATCTACGATTCGCCCCCAGCGATAATCCATTTGTTGGTTAAAGCGTTTGGCCGTTAATGCCATCATGGTGTCGTTAACAGGAAGGTTATCGGCAATATAACGGGCAGATATTTCAATCAGCATAATAGCAGTGGCTTCGAGTGGTTCAACAAAACCAGCTGACATACCTACAGCAACACAATTATTTTGCCAAAAACGCTCACGATGGCCACTTTGATAGCGGATATGCCTAGCATTTAACCCATCAGCTTGTGGGCCAATATAGCGGCGCAAGTTTGCTTCGGCTTGTTCGTCACTCATAAATTGGCTTGAATATACATGGCCAACACCACGACGATGGGTTAAGCCGATATCCCAAATCCAACCCGAGTCTTGGGCCGTTGCAATGGTATGCGAGGCAATAGGGCTGTCTGGTGTGTCGTAAGGAACTTGCATGGCAATTGCTCGGTCATTAAACAGCACATGATCGAGCTTTTTAAACGGTACGTTGAGGGTTTTTCCAAGTAATAATGAGGCAAATCCTGTGCAGTCGATAAATAAATCCCCTTCAAGAGGATCTTGACCGGCAAGGGTGACATGGCTGATATTACCTTGACTGTCGACACTGGCGTTTTCGACAGTACCAATGATGTGGGTAACATTTAGCTTATCTTTGCAATGCTGCTTGAGTAAGTCTGCAAATGCGCCGGCATCTAAGTGGTAAGCGTAATTACAAGTGCCTTGGTATTCGCCTTCTGCCATGCTGCGTGGGGCAAGGCCTGATTCGCAAATTGCATGTTGGAAATTAGTTTGTTGTGCGTAATCTTTAATATCATCAATGTAAGGAGCCAAATCGAGGCGACCGTAGCCTAACGGTACGGTAAAAGGATGATAATAAAAGTCGCCTCTGCCATGTACCCAGTTTACAAACTTGCCACCTTGTTTAAATGTGGCATGACAGGTTTTAAAAACCTCGTTTTCGTTTAACCCTATCTGTTGTAGGGTGTTTTTCATGGTCGGCCAAGTGCCTTCACCTACTCCCACTGTTGGTATGTCTGAAGATTCTACGAGACTAATTTCAAGCGTGTGACCAGCTTGAATGTTATGGTGTGATGCTATAATCGCTGCGGTTAACCACCCCGCTGTTCCTCCGCCCACAATGATTATTTTTTTTACTGCTTTTGCCATTGGGTTAACATCCTGTTTGCAATTGAGTGTTTAAACACTATCACAAGGTTGGGCTTTATCGTTATAAACAAAAAGACAGGTGCCAAGCACCTGCCTTTTTACTGTTTATAGATTAAAACTTACCTCTTAATCCAACTGCGTAGCGAGAGCCGTTGTCTTCAACCGAGTAAATCTGGTTGGCGAAACGACCTGTTTGCACGAGTTCTTCTTCTGTGACGTTAATGCCTTCAACAAAAATAGATACGTTTTCGTTAATGTCATAGCTTGCACTAATATCCCATTGGCCGAAAGTTTCGGTATTAACAGGTTCACCGTTGTAACCGTTATCTAACTGACGCAGAAAGCCTTCGCGGTTGTTAAATGCAACACGTGCTTGCCAGTTGTCTTGCTCGTAGAACACAATTAAGTTTTGCGAATCGCCTAAGCCTTCAAGCGCAAAACTTTGGCTTGAGTTAGCATCAACTTTAACATTGCTATCAACAACGGTGGCATTAGCTGTTACACCAAAACCATTGTCGAATACGTGAGTTAATGCTATTTCGTAACCTGTAATGCGTGCAGATTCTCCGTTACGCGGACGCGATACGGTATACACTTCAGATTGACCATTTAGCTCTTCTGTACTTTCAACTACATCACCACTACATAAATCCGAGTTAGTTAGGCTACAGTTGAAATCAGGGCCGGTACGGTCAGTCATTTGATAAGTTTCATCGCCGGTTAACGTTACGATAAAGTCATCAACTTCTTTGCTGAAAAATGCAAAGCTGAATAGACTCGCGTCGTCGTAATACCATTCATATGACACATCCCAGTTTTCTGAACGGAATGGCTCTAGTGATGGGTTACCACCGCTTGCGGCTAAGTTTTGACGACGTGGCTCACCGAAGTTTGTCGCAGGTGAAAGTTGTGACATCGTTGGACGAGTGAGTGAGTCATACATGGCAAAACGCAACACCATGTCATCTTGAAGGTCTAATTTGATGTTTAAACTGGGTAATAAATTAGAGTAAGACGTGCCTTGGGTTATGCTTGCTGCGGGGCCATACACATTCGCAAATAAGGTTGCATCACTCGTTGGTACTACGTCAGAGATGTAACTTTGAATGGCACTTACTTCTACATCAGTGTTTGAGTAGCGTGCACCAAAGTCGACGGTTAATGGCATATCACCTACGTCATACACAAAGGTAAAGTTCATGTATATGCTACTAATATCTTCGTTAATGGTATAACGGTTATTTTGTAGCGTTGTGGTAATGGGGTAGCCTTCATCAGAGAGGTAATCGATCATAGCATCACCATCATAGGTGTAGAATGTATCAATTAAGCCTGAGAAGTAATTGTTTGCAGTGTAAGGTCTGAAATTAATTTCATCGACAGGTGCAACAGTGCCATAACCACAGAATTGACATTGGTTACCATAAATTTGAAAGCTTGATTTCTCACGTTCTTGACGATAAACACCAAACTTGGCTTTAGTGAACACTAAAGAGTCTGGTGTGTATTCAAAATCAGCTTTAAATTCGGTGATTTCATCTTCATCACTGAATTGATTACCTTTTTCGTTGTAATGCATACGAGCGAGGCTTGCATCAGGTAGGCTACCGTTTTCAAAACCACCATGTACAACGGTAGGTACTCCACCCGTTCCGTCAAATGCATAGCTGTTGATCATCCCTACAACGTTAAAACGGTCACGACCAGCGCGATCGTTTTCAGCCGTTGAATTGGATATGTCAAAATTAGCTTTTAAATGTTCGGTAACGTCCCACTTTACATTTAAGCCTACACCGCTGTTTGTTACATCGCGCGAGTTACGAGTGTGCGACACAAAGTCTGTTGCTGGGTTACCGCTGCCTTGGTGTAAGCCAATATCTTGGGTGAACGTTAATAGCGTGCCAGTTTCAGGATCAATGGTTGCACTGCCTACACGATCGGATTCAAACCAAGAGGCTAAATCTGTGACTTGTGAGTCAACTTCAAACTTAGAGATGAAACCGTCTAACGTAATGCTAACATCATCAGATGGAGCATATTGAAAGACTAAGCTAGCGTTGGTACGAGTACGTTCTTGTTCATCTACAATTTGGTCCCAGTTTTGCGGGATATAAGCATTAGTAAAGAGTACGCCATCACGTGCGTTTGAAATGGTTTGGCCGCCGCGCCAACCAGCCGTGTTAATTTGGTTAATTTGAACACTACGTTCTTGGTGGCTAACCGCCAGTAATACACCCATAGTGTCGTCATTAAAGGTGTTACTGATTAATCCTGAAATGGCAGGTGAAACGTCTTCTGAAAGACTTTCATACATACCTTTAACTGAACCAACAACTTGCAGTCCACTGTAATCAAATGGACGTGCGGTTGTTAGATCGATTGTGCCGCCGATGCCACCTTCTTGCATACTCGCATTGGTTGTTTTGTATACATTAGCACCAGTAATTTGCTCTGCAGCCAAAATATCAAAATTGAATTCGCGACCAGCACTGTCGGTTGCCATTTGGCGTCCATTAACCAGTACGGTGTTAAATTGTGGACCAAAGCCACGTACAGTAACCGCTTGGCCTTCGCCACCACTTCGGTCAATCGAAACACCTGTTATACGTTGTAATGACTCTGCTACGTTTAAGTCTGGAAATTTACCCAGATCTTCTGCCGAAATACCATCTGAAACCACAGAAGCGGATTTCTTGTCGGCCATTGAGTTTTTTAGACTGCTGCGGATCCCTTTAACTGCGATGACCTCAATTGCTTGATCATTAGCTTGAGTGCCAGCTTCTGCTGCCGTTACACCGTGAACACTGCCAATTGCCCCAGCAATAGCAAGTGCTAACGTTGTCCTTTTACCAAAAGTCGCGATTCCTTTTGTAGACATTTTCCTTCCCCCAGTTGATGTTGTTGCTTTTTTATAAAGCCTTACTTTTTAAATAAAGCTTATTTATCTTATAAATATAGTAATTGAGGTTAAATATCAACCTTTTCTTAACAATGTGACATCAATTTACTTAGCTGCTTTTCTATTTTTAATCGCAGAAATTAGGTTTTAAACGTTTAATATTGGGTGTGCAGTGACGTGAGGTTGTTGTTAGTGATTGTTATTTATTGTTTATTATGTTTTTTGTCCTCTTTGTATTGTTAATGGCTAAACTCCCAAAAGTGTTACTGAGTTGTTGTTTTATATTTTTCTGGGCATGGGGAACACAAACAGCTCAAGTTGAGCCGTTTGTTTTCAGAATGGTAATTTTTTTGTAGTAAAAGCCTAAGATTTGGGCTTTTTCATACTCCATGACATGCCCGTTGCGTAGCGATGGGCGAAGCCTTTCCATGCAGGTGTCGGGTTACCTTGAGCATCTTGTTCATTTGACTGGGCATTAAGTTGCAGATATGAACATTTATCTTGTTGATTTTTAACATGACAATCCATCATGGCTAAAGCAAAGTGTTTGTTGATGGTGTTGAGTTGAGTATTACTCCATGCCGGTTCAAAGTAATGGCCGAGATCGATTTCATTTTGGTAAGCGACTCGTGGGGCTGGGTGAGGTGCAATGTTGTGGCGAGCATTATGGTAGGTCAGCATATAAGTGTTATCGCCACCCGTTTGTTGATATAAAGAAGTAATGGCTTGATAACCCGAAACATCATCTAGGTCGCCGGCTACATACAATGTTGGTGTGGTGATTTTGGTTAATGATACAGGGTCAAATAATTGGTAATTACTCCCCCATGGTGCCATTGCTATCATGGCTTTCCATTTAGGGTCTACTTTGGCTGGTGCCACTTGTCCGCCCGCACAAGTATTTAATAATGTTATTGCACCATTGATGACATTGGGTTCTTTGCTACCGGTGAAAGTAGATGCGGTCTGTTGGTTAAACTGAAAACAGCCTCCTATAGTGTTTACTGCGCCATAGCCTCCCATTGAGTAACCTATTAATCCTGCACGTGTTCTGTCGATAATGCTGCTGGCAAAATTATCTGAACCGGTAAAATAATCAAGGGTGAATTGTTGATCGCGAGAGCGGTTTAATAAGGTACTAAAAAAGCCGCTAAAAGGCGCGTTAACCATATCTACTTCGGCATTGGTTGAGTCGGTATGATCTACAGCAACGACAACATAACCGTGAGATGCTAAGTGCTCCGCTAAGTAAAACATAATGGTGCGATAGCCTGTGTAACCGTGTGATAACACCACCAGTGGAAAGGACTGGTCTGTTAAGCTGCTTACCTTTGCGTCACGGGTGGCATTACCTTTTAAGGTAAAAGGTAATCCTAAACGGGTAACATTGTTGTATACCGCATTAGGGTGAGTATTGGAGATTTTGTTGATGGTTGGATACCAAACTTCGACGGTGAGCTTTCTATCTTCCAGTGTTTGGGTGCTAGGATTAAATTGCTTTTTATTAACAATATTGATTGTTTTAACCCCTACTTGGTGCTGACCGATTTGTGCCAGTTCAGGCATGGCTTCTTTGGGGAGTATGGTTGGGTAAAGTTGTTCTGGTTGGATTGTTGCATCAATAGTGGGAGATTTTGCGCTGGCCGTTGTTGTGGCGCCTATCCAAAATATTACTGCACAGGTGAGTGTTTTTTTTAACATATAAATGCTGTCCTTATCGGTTGTTCATGTGCTTAAACATGTAGGGATAGTGATGCCATCTTATTATTTATGAGCGCCAACTGACGCTCAGTGAGTGGCTCTGGCTAACGATACTTGGCTAGGCATGTTGTATTGTTAGCCCGTTACCGGCGGTGCATACATAAATGTCGGCTTGCAAATTAAATTGTGCAAAATAGTTCTGTTCAACAGCTTGTTTAATGGCTGAAACATCCTCGTTGCGACATAAGCATACAATCGCACCGCCAAATCCGCCACCGGTCATCCGTACAGCACCTCTATCACCTAGTGCTTGCTGACAAATCTGCACTAATCCGTCGGTTGCTGGTACCGTGACTTCAAAGTCATGCTTTAGCGATTGATGCGATGCCATCATTAATATTCGTAGTTGTTCTATGTCGTTATTCGCTAATGCTTGAGTAGCTGCGATAACGCGAGCGTTTTCAGTGATGACATGGTGGGCACGAGCAAATTCGTTAGCACTCATTTGCGCTTTGGTTTTCATTAACAAATCTAAATTGGCATCACGTAAAGTGGTGAGGCCCATTTTACTGGCGGCTTGCTCACAATCTATACGGCGTTGGTTGTATTCGCTGTCTACCAGCTTTCTTGGGTAGTTTGAGTTAACAATGACAATCGATAAATCGCTAGGGATCGTAACCGATTTAGTTTGTAAGTTTTGGCAATCAATCAATAGTGCTTGATCTTGTTGGCCTTTGGCTGAGATTAACTGATCCATAATGCCACACTGACAATCCATAAAGTCGTTTTCGGCTTCTTGGCCGAATAGGGCTATTTGTTCTTTGGTTAAATTAAGACCACAAATATGATTAAACATACCCGCAATTGCGACTTCTAATGCCGCTGATGATGACAATCCGCTGCCTTGAGGTACATTGCTTTCTATTAGTAAATCAACCCCTTTTAGCTGGTGGCCTGCGCGATTAAGGACAAACGCTACCGCACGAATATAATTACCCCATTGAGATTCACCAGTGTAGATTGACTGGTTTACGTTAAAACTTTCTTGTTCGTTAGGGTACATGGTCGACAGAACATTGACTGTACTGTCATCACGTAAGCGATAAAACACTTGGGTACGGAATGTTAATGCACAAGGTAATACATAACCTTGGTTGTAATCGGTAAATTCGCCGATCAAGTTTACTCGCCCAGGGGCACTAGCAACACCTTGATAATTTGCCCCAAATTGCTGTTTAAACAATGCCTGTAGTGCGTCGTTAGTCATGTTGTTTTCCTTCGGTATAATGTACGTCGCTGGCATTTTGTAAAATTTTTGCAGCAGTTTCTGGGCTCAAATCGCGTTGGCTTTCTGCTAACATTTCATAACCGACCATATGCTTTTTCACGGTAGCTGAGCGTAACAGCGGCGGATAGAAGTGAGCATGCATTCGCCAATGACTGTCATCGTCTAAATTGCTGGGGGCGCAATGCCACCCCATAGAGTATGGAAAGCTGCAATTAAATATGTTGTCGTAACGGGTGGTGAGCACCTTAATGGCATCAGCCAATGAAGTTGACTGTACATCGGTGAGTTGGCCGAAATGACGCACGTCATCCTTGCTCACCAATAAGGTTTCAAATGGCCATGCTGCCCAGAAGGGCACGACGACTAACCAATGATTATTTTGATATACCACACGTTCGCCATTTGCCATTTCGTGCTTAACATAGTCGGCTAATAAATTACTGCCTTTAGTTTGCTGATACTGGCGTTGGTTGGTTTCTTCCTGTTGAATTTCTGTTGATAAATGATGATGGGCCCAAACTTGACCATGGGGGTGAGGTTGCGAACAACCCATCACTGCACCTTTGTTTTCAAAAATATGTACGCAAGTATAGTGAGTGGACAATTCAACATAGTGTTGTTTCCAAGTCTCTATCACGTCTTTTATTTCATCAACAGGTAATTCTGGCAAGGTCTTATTGTGTTTAGGTGAGAAACAGATAACTCGGCATTCTCCTGTCGCTTGCTCGAGTTCAAACAGCGGGTTACTCTCAAGTAATAATGCTTGGTTTGTTGTTTGTGGTGTGAGTGCGCCAAAGTCATTTGTGAACACAAAGGTTTTGTCATAAATTGGATTTTGAGTGTCATTTGCTCGTTGATTACCAGGGCATAATGGGCAAGTCTCATCGTGTTCAGGTAGGTTTGAAGGAGTACTTTTTTCCGTCGCACCTAACCATGGTCGGTTATTTCTGTGAGGCGAGACGAGTACCCAATTACCCGTTAACGGGTTTTTTCGTCTGTGGGTAAATTCAAACTGGCTCATGGTAATCCTTTTATCTATGTTTATTGAGTTGCTTTACCGTTAAGTTGTAGCAACGTTACACGATGATAAATTATACAAAGTTAATTTATATGATAAATAGTACTATTAAGCATTTTATTTAACAAGATGTAATCAATTTCGACAAGATCTTTCTAATTCTGCTTGTCAATCTAACGTGAGTCACTCTATGATGTGGCTAATATATAGTATTTATCGTACTTATTGTGTGGATGGGTAAATCAATGGAAGCCGATGTAGAAGTAGTTGATGTTGTCGTGATTGGTGGCGGCATTAATGGGGTCGGAATTGCGGCCGATGCAGTAGGGCGTGGGCTTAGCGTTTTGCTGTGTGAACAAAATGATTTAGCCTCTGCTACATCATCAAATAGCAGTAAGTTAATTCATGGTGGATTACGGTATTTAGAACATTATGAGTTTCGCTTAGTTAAAGAAGCGCTAGCTGAGCGTGAAGTGTTACTGAAAAAGGCGCCACATTTAATTACCCCATTAACGTTTAGATTGCCGCACCAAGCTCATTTACGTCCAGCTTGGATGATCCGTGTTGGGTTATTTTTATATGACAACTTAGCATCAAGAGTCACGTTAAGCGGCTCTAAGAAAATAAATTTTTCTATAGACAGCCCATTAAAGCCAGTGATTACAACAGGTTTTGAGTATTCAGATGCTTGGGTTGATGACGCGCGTTTAGTGGTATTAAATGCGTTGGCCGCAAAAGAACTTGGGGCGCAAATTTGCACTCAAACTCGCTGTATTAATGCAGAGCGTCGAGGTGATTTATGGCAACTCACCTTGCAAAATCAAGCCGACCAGTCTATTCGTGATATTTTAGCTAAAACCGTCGTTAATGCCTCAGGTCCTTGGGTGTCTAGATTATTTACTGATGTGATAAAGCAGTCATCACCGCAAAAAATCCGCTTAGTTAAGGGGAGTCATATTGTGGTACCGAAAATCCATGATCAACCTCAAGCTTATATTTTACAAAATGAAGATCAGCGAATTGTGTTTGTGATTCCATTTGAGGATGATTATTCATTGATTGGCACAACAGATGTCGACTTTGTGGGTGACCCAAAAGATGTGAAGATTGATCTGCAAGAAATGGATTACTTGATCAACATCACTAACCATTATTTTAAAACTACTATTAGTGAACAAGATATTGTGCATACGTTTTCGGGGGTTAGACCATTAATGGATGACGAGTCAGAATCGGCTCAGTCTGTTACCCGTGATTACACCTTTATTGTTGATGCACCTAAAGGCAAAGCTGCATTATTATCGGTATTTGGCGGCAAGATCACGACTTATCGCAAGCTGGCCGAAGCTGCTGTAAATCGATTAAAACCGTTTCACCCTAATATGGGTAAGCCCTGGACGGCGGATAAGGTCCTGCCAGGTGGTGAGTTTAGCAATTTGGCTGAGTTAAGCCGTATTTATCAGCAGCAATACCCTTGGTTAGATCAAAAAATGCTTAGCCGACTATTGCGCACTTACGGTGCCAGAACTCAATACATATTAAATGACGCGACGTCCACCGATGCATTAGGTCGTAATTTTGGCCATAGCCTTTATCAATCTGAAGTCGATTATGTGATGGAAAATGAATGGGCTTGCAATAGCAATGATGTATTGTGGCGTCGTACTAAGTTGGGCTTACGTTTTTCATCTGCGCAGCAACAAAGTTTAACCGGCTACATGATGCTCAAATTAGGGCTTATCGATACACAGCAAAAAGCGGTGTAAACGTTAATACTTAAGCCTTTTTGGGGGTTGAGATATTTGACATGGGGTTTCGACTAAGCCTGTTACTTGATGTAACTGATAAATAAATACATTCCCCGACAGAGGGTAATCAGCTAATTGTTGTGGCGACAAATCGATGCGTGAGGTGGTCACAATTAACCAGTCTAAATTAGGCCCCCCAATGGCGACGCTTGAGGGTTGTACGGCAGGCAATATTAGCTTTTCAACAATTTCACCGTAAGGGTTGTAGCGCACTACACTATGGTCGCCCCATTGAGCATTCCATATAAACCCTTCAGTATCGACCGTTGAACCGTCGGGAAAAACATGTGGTTTAGTGGTAGCAAACACCGTTTTATTGGTTAAGGCTTTGCTTTGTTGACAATAACTGTACTGATAAATGCAATGGCGTTCAGAGTCTGCGTGATACATGATATTGCCATCTGGGCTCCAGCATAAGCCGTTAGAAATTAGAATATCTTCAACAAGTTTGTGGCATTCTCCTTGATTATCTATTCGATACAAACTGCCTTTTTGATGCGGGTTATGGCGTGTTTCTACCATAGTGCCAGCCCAAAAATCACCACAGCGATCGGTGCGACCATCATTAAAACGATTACCGAGCAGTGCCACTTCAGGCTTGCTAAGCCAAGTAAGCGCGTGGGTCTCTAAATGATATAAGGCAAGGCCTTGTTCAAAGGCGATAATCAACTGGTACTGTTGCTCGACTAAAAAAGCAAAACTACCAATACGATACGGTAAGTTATAGTGATGGTATTGTTGGGTGTCGACATTGTATTGGTGAATTTGCCCTGCGGTAATATCTATCCAATATATAGCACGATGTTCAGGATGCCATAAGGCATTTTCGCCTAACTGATTTTGCGAGGGGATCACCTTAATAAGTCGACCAATACAAGATGAAGTCTTAATCATGGATTAACTTAATACCTTGTTGGTACACCACATTAAATCCGGCTAGTGTCGCGTCGGTGACATTCCACTGTGTTGTGTTGATTTTGCAAAAATTCAAGGCTTTGGCAAAACATAAGCTTAAATGAGTCGGGCCAATAATAGCGACTGAGCTAAGTTGGTTTAGTTGCCATTCTGTAGCATTTTTTGCAGCTCGAACATCGCATCCAATTAATATTCCAGACAGATAAGCGTGAGCTTGTTTAGTGGTAAAGCCTTCAAAGAGTTGTTTACTGCGGACACTGAATAATCCATGAGCAAAGCTGTCTGTGGCAGATGATAAACTAAAGTCTGCACCTTGGATAAAGGCGTTAAAATCGAATTCAAGATCAGAGACTTTTTCTTGTATCAACACGCTATTTGACGACAGTAAGTCATATAGCTCACCCGTTAGCGCCGTTTTAAATAATATGACTTTGCCATCTTCTATTAATACCCATTTAGTGTGCGTGCCTGGTAAACACACTAAATGCCTGCCTAAAAGGTGTTGTGGTGCCATCGCGAGCCAGCCGAGTAAATGAAACTCTTCGCCGCGCATTGAGTCATGTAAATTATTGTGGAGTTGACTGCGGAGACCAGGAAATATAGTGACTTGGTGGCCTTGGCAATCAAAACGCGTACCGGCAGAAATGACCTCTGTGGGTGAAATTGGGCAATGCAGATATTGAGTTTCTTTCCAGCCAATGCTTGAGCCTATTTGGCCGATCATGAGTATAGGCAATCTTCCATAGCGTGTAGTCCAAGGAGCAATACTGTCCATCAGTGTGGTTTGAAAGTCTGTGAGGATTTTCTTTACGCCCACATTATTAACTTGCTCAAGTACCGTAAGTGGTTTATTCGTTTCGCCTAAACACAGATAAGCGCGTAAATGACTCGTGCCCCAATCGACAGCGATAAAATGTTGGTGTTGAGTAAACAAGCTAAGCTCTCCCACCGTCGATATTAATACATTGCCCGGTGATGAGTTCGCTATTATCAGACGCTAAAAATAATGCCAATTGAGCTACGTCTTTTGGGGTTATACGGCGTTTTAATGCCATTGCATCGGTCCACTTTTGCTCTTCTTTTTCTGTTAACCAACTCGCTAGCTGTTTTTCGGTCGCTACCCAGCCGGGTAAAATGGCATTTACCCGAATACCTGCCTCACCAAACTCCCGTGATAATGACCGCGTCATGCCTATTAAGCCCGCTTTTGCTGTCACGTAGCCGGTCATTTGTTGTGATCCTAATAATGCGGTGATAGAACTGAAATTAATAATACTGCCCGAATGCTGAAGTTTCATTTGCATGTAGGCTGCTTGGGAGGCAAAAAAAGCCGGATCTAAATTGATTTGCATGCATTTGTGCCAGTCGTGTGCCGAAATGGTTTCGACATCTTGGCGTGCATCATTGGCGACATTGTTGATGAGTACATCGAAACGACCAAAATGTTCTGCAACGTCCCTAATCGCTAATTGTAATGACTCTGAGTCGGTGGCGTCTACAGCTCGGAACCAAATTGGCGGCTGATCATATTCAGACAATTTTTGCTTAAGCGCTTTGGCCGCTTGATGGTCTATATCAATAAAAGCTACTTTAGCTTGTTGGCGCGCAAAGGCTTCTACCATTGAAGCTCCAATGCCACTTGCTCCGCCGGTAATAAAGATGACTTTGTTTTTCAAGTCTTGATATTGAGTTGAATGACTCACAGATAACGCTCCAAACCTATTATTTTTTGATTATGGTTAACTAGCGGTATTTTGGGATTAACGGTTTAATCCAATAAATATTGTTAATGTTGCTGGTTATTTTTAACATTAACAACGATGAAAACAAAGTTATATCGGTATTGCATTTAAATATGATATAACAGATTTATGTACTGAAAATTGGACAGTAAAAAGCATGAACACTTCTCCGCGTCAAAATTTAACTCATCAACTCACCCACGATTTAGGCATTGCCATTGTAAAAGGGGTTTATCCTATTGGTGAAGGTTTGCCGTCTGAAGCTGATTTATGTATCGAATACGATGTTAGCCGCAGCTCAACCCGCGAAGCTGTCAAAATGTTGTCTGCAAAAGGGTTGATATCATCACGCCCTAAGCAAGGTATTCGCGTGTTGCCAGAAAGCAATTGGAATATGTTTGATACAGACGTATTAAAATGGATTTTAAGCAGTAAGCCATCATTAGCATTATTAAAAGAGTTTACTCAGGTTAGAGTTGCACTAGAACCACAAGCTGCAGCACTTGCAGCAATGAATGCATCTGACGAGCAGATGGCTTCAATTGAAAAAGCGCTCGAGCGTATGGTTGAAGCAGAACAAGGTTTAGATGATCCACTAGAAGCTGATATTGCCTTTCACACCAGTATTTTAGTGGCAAGCGGTAATCGGTTTTTTGTGCAGTTAACCGAGTTTATTAGTACCGCATTGCGCGTGAGTATTCGTTATACCAATAAAATTAAAGGTGTTCCGGGCGCAGACGTTAAAAAGCATGCTGAGATTTTTAATGCCATTAAAGCACGTAATCCGCAGCAAACACGCGCAGCTGTGTCGATGATTTTAGAAGAAGCATTAGAACTGATTGAATCTAAACTTTAATCCTGTTCAAAACGCCAATAAGAAAGAGCACCTAATGGGTGCTCTTTGCTTATGTGAATACATAGAGTTTGTATTAAGGGGTTACTTCACTTCATTTAATTCAAAAATTAATGATGTTTGCGGGAACGTAATGGGTAATTGCATACCAAAGGTCATTAATACTTCGCCACTAAAGGTTTGGTCTTCAATGACACTGAGCACTGATGGTGAGTAAAATGAAAAAGCTGTAGGCCACACTAATGATAATTTATAATCTTTATCTGAATCTAATCCTGCAAAGTAGTACTTAGGAGGATTGGTGCGCTGAGTTTCTTTTACGCTGTTATAAGCAAATAAAGCTTGGCTTTGGTTGGCGTTAACTATACCAAAGTTTATTGAATCGCCATCGGTATCTAAGCGCACCAATTTACCACTGTGGATAAGCTGGCGATGTTGTTTGTGCAGTGTAATGATGTGTTGTAATTGCTGGCGTTCATCATCGGTCAATTCACGCGGATCCATTTCAATTCCCATATGACCAAAAAACGCCACCGCAGCACGCATTGCGATGTTGATATTGCGGCCGGTAATATGACAGTCGCGCGGGCCAACGTGGGCCCCCATGACTTCGGCAGGGAAGAAGAACGAACAACCACGTTGAATACCGAGACGATCAAGCGCGTCATTTGAATCTGAAGTCCACACGCGATCGGTATAACGTAGTACGCCATAATCAACTCTTGCTCCACCGGAAGAGCAGCTTTCTATTTCAACATGAGCATGTGCTTGTTTTAGGCGTTCAATTAACGCATAAGCCGCTAATGTTTGCTGATGTACAGCAGGTTTACCGGCAAGGTTACCAGCATGGTTAAGGTCACGGTTCATGTCCCACTTTATATAAACAATTTTTGGGTATTCAACCAAAATATCGTTTATGGCATTAAACAGATAATCCGTTACCGCAGGGTTAGTCATATCTAACACCAACTGTTTTCTAAAGTTAAGTTGTTCGTTGCCTTGTGTTTGCAGCGCCCATTCTGGGTGGCTTCGATACAAATCGCTGTCAGGGTTAACCATTTCAGGCTCAAACCACAATCCAAACTCCATGTCTACGTTATTAACGTGATCGATTAATGGTTGCAAACCGTCAGGGTAGATTTCACGGTCAACAGTCCAGTCTCCTAAACCCGCAAAGTCACCACGGCGACCTTTGAACCAACCGTCATCGAGTACAAAACGCTCTGCACCAATATCGGCAGCTTGGGTTGCTAGCGACTGTAATACGGCGACATCATGATCAAAGTAAATACCTTCCCACGTGTTGTAATGCACTGGGCGTGGCTTTTGACGGACGTTATCAGTGATCAATGATTGACGTACATACTGGTGGAAGTGGTGCGATAAACCACTAAAACCTTGATTAGAGTATGCGGTATACAAGGTTGGGGTGATATAAGATTCATTAGGCGCTAAGGCTAACTCACCAGGCATCAATAGCTCACCAAGTTGAGCATAACTTCGGCCTTCGGCCAGTAATTCGGCTCGCATTTTGTGGTTGCCGCTCCAACCCAAATGAAACCCATAACATTCACCGCCTTGTTCATGGGTGAGCTTGTTGTGCATTACCATGCCAGGGAAGTTATCGTGCGATGTTTTGCCTTTGCGGTTTTCTCGTACAAAACTGCCTAAGAACATATCAAAGGATTTTCGTTGAAACTCGTTAGACCAGCGACCTTCGAATGACATAATTTGGTCAATATGCAGTGGCATCGGAATCGTTGGTGCAGCACACCAACTAACGTTAACAGAGCCATTGCCTAAATTAGTTAATTCGGTACTGGCAGTTAACACATCAGATAGCGGCTCGAGCCTTAAATAATGTTTAACACTAAGGTTACGCAAGCTGTCTATTGATTCAAATACAACTTCATTAGCATTCGGTTGGGTGACGGACGTGAGTTTTCCGCCAATAGACCATGCAATATTGTTGTCAAATACTTCAATACCTGGGGCACCGGTAAAGCCTTCACCCATTAACGGTGACAGTGATATTGGTGCTTCAACTACGACCGAACACTTCGCTTCTTGGCGAGTACTGAGTTGTTTCATCATGTCGTAAGTGGTCTTAGATGATAATTTTTTGCCAAAGTACAAAATGGCTGGCGTTTTATTGCTGCAGTCAACGATTAAGCTGGTGTGTTGGCCATTAAGTAAAACGAACTGTGGGGGATACGACATGATTTAACATTCCTTGATTGAGTGTTTCGCTTCATAAACACTGCCGCATAAATACTTTCATCGTGGTGGATTGAGCCACTCACATCGGCGACAGGGTCATAACGATATGTAATCAGTTTATTTAAAATACTATATATCATACAAATACTGAGTTAGTATATTCTCTGTCATTAAAAATTCGTCAAATAACCCTGTAGTTTTACTTGTAACAGTAGGATATAACCTTAATTATACCCTAGTTCGAGCCAGAGGTTTTACGCACTATTTATTGGAGATAAACATGTTAGGAGTTTGCTATTACCCTGAGCATTGGCCTGAATCTATGTGGCAGCAAGACGCAAAAGAAATGCGACAGCTTGGATTACAGTATGTGCGTATTGGTGAGTTTGCGTGGTCTAGAATTGAGGCTCGTGATGGTGAGTATTCATTTGAATGGCTGGATCGTGCCATCGAGACGCTTACTAATGAAGGGCTGCAAGTCATTATGTGCACCCCAACAGCCACGCCTCCTAAATGGTTAATCGACAAATACCCAGATATATTACCCGTCGACATTAAAACGGGTACGACTCGTGGTTTTGGTTCGCGTCGTCATTATGACTTTTCCAGTGAAAATTACTTCCGTGAAGCGATGCGTATTTCTCAGGTTATTGCTGCTCGTTATGGTAAGCATCCTGGTATCTGTGGTTGGCAAACGGATAACGAGATAGCGTGTCACGATACGACTCACAGTGGCTCATTAGTGGCTAAATTCGCATTTCAGCAGTGGTGTAAAACCTATTATCACAACGATATCGACAAGTTAAATACCGCTTGGGGTAATGTCTTTTGGTCGATGGAATATCAAAAATTTGAACAAATAGAGTTACCTATTTTAGCAGTAACTGAGACTAACCCTGCACATCAGTTGGCTTACCGTCGTTTCAGCTCTGACCAAGTGGTGAAGTTTCATGATGCAATGGTTGATATTATTCGTGCTCATGCGCCAAATCGTTTTGTGACCCACAACTTTATTCCGTTGGTCGATACCCAAACCGATAACTTTGCATTAGCCAAAAAACTCGATTTTGTGAGTTACGACAATTATCCGCTAGGCCGTTCTGATATGTTTTTTAAACATATGCCAGCAGAACAATTTAAACCTTACATGCGCACCGGGCACCCAGACTTCTCAAGCTATTCCTTTGATCAAAGTCGTGGTGTAAGTAATAACAATTTTTGGGTTATGGAGCAACAACCAGGGCCTGTAAACTGGGCACATCACAATCCTCGCCCCGAAAAAGGCATGGTAAGACTCTGGTCATGGCAGGCGTTTGCCCACGGTGCAGATTGCGTGTGTTATTTCCGTTGGCGCCAAGTGCCATTTGCGCAAGAGCAAATGCACGCAGGTATTAAACGTAACGATAATTCGAAAGCTGCTGCTTGGGCTGAAGTTGAGCAAATGCGTGACGAGTTGACCTGCGTCGACTTTACCATTAGCGATCCTGTGCAAGCAAAAGTAGCAATAGTAACCGGTGCAAACAGTCAATGGGTGACCGAAATTGAACGTCAAGGCGACAGTTATAATCATCAGCGAGTTGAGTTTGCTTATTATTCGGCATTACGTCAGTTAGGGTTAGCAGTAGACTTTATTTCTGTAGACCATGATTTGACCCAGTATGCTTTGGTTGTTGCACCGTGTTTACCGATCGTGCCGCAAATCTTTGTTGATAAATGCCAGCAAGCCAACGTACATTTGGTTATTGGTCCTCGCTCTGGTAGTAAAACGGATGAATTGTCATTAGTGCCTACGTTAGCACCGGGAGTATTCCAAGCATTAGTTCCTGTACGGGTGTTATCAACTGAAACCATTCGTCCAGACTGTAGTGAAGTATTACATTTTAATGAGGCTGAGTTTGAAAGTCAGTGTTGGCGAGAAGAGCTAGAACTTGTTGATGGTGTTGATGTGGTCGCGACGTACCATGATGGTAGTCCAGCTGTGGTTCGACATCAAAACAGCAGTTATGTGGCAACATTGACCTGTGATGGATTTTTGCTTGAGTACTTTAAAACTCTCGCAGTAGAGTTAGGGCTATCTATATTAGTACTACCTAAAGATATGCGTGTGGTGAGGCGTGGTCAGTTTGCTTACTTGTTTAACTATGCTGGTTATTCGCAAACTGTGCCTAGTGAATTACAGGGCCAATACGTATTAGGCTGTGCAAGTCTTGCTGCTTACGATGTTGCCATAGTGAAACTGGCTTAGTAACTTTATCACCATTTGTTGTAAGATCATGGTAATTAATGTAACCATGATCTTAACTAGCAAGTTGTATCGACTCTGTTGAAATCTTTGCTTGTTGTAACTGTTTTGACTCAATATTTTTCCATACTTTGTCATGGAAATAAAACACAACTGTATTGACAGCTGGTTCTAACAGGGCGATTGTGCCGCCGATAATAATACTTCCTGTTAATAGGTAAGTAATCGTAAATGCGACACTGAAGTGTAAAATAGCAAAGCTAATAGTCTTTTTCATGGAGAACCCCCGTTTGATTTAATTAAATGATAACAGTTCTCATTATCATGTAAAGAGGGTTAATTCGATTATTACAAATTAAATTATCGATTACGATTGATTTTTTAATCTTTAAAACAATAAAAGCCCTTTGAAAGGACTTTTATTATTTGTGAGTATCATGCAGCCATTCTGGTCATCACTTTATTCTAGATCTAGTAATGCCAGGGAAAGCGTGAAAAATCTTGATCACGCTTCTCTAAAAAAGCATCGCGTCCTTCTTGAGCCTCCTCGCTTGCATAGGCTAAGCGGGTTGCTTCACCGGCAAACAATTGTTGACCCACTAAACCATCGTCTGCCATATTAAAACCGTATTTAAGCATACGCATTGCCGTGGGTGATTTAGAGTTAATTTCTTTTGCCCACATTAAAGCTTCGGTTTCTAGTTTGGCATGTGGAACTGCACGGTTGACCATACCCATATTAAAGGCTTCTTCAGCAGAGTAATTAAATCCAAGGAAAAAGATTTCACGGGCACGTTTTTGGCCAATCATCTTGGCTAAGTATGCACTACCATATCCAGAGTCAAAACTTCCCACATCAGGATCCGTTTGCTTGAAAACGGCGTGTTCTTTAGATGCTAATGTTAAATCACAAACCACATGCAAACTATGGCCGCCACCCACAGCCCAACCAGGTACTACAGCAATAACAACTTTTGGCATAAAGCGGATCATTCGCTGTACTTCCAATATATGTAATCGCCCCATACGAGCAACATCAGGTTTGCCTTCTTCTGCACCTTCATATTTATAGCCGTCTTTACCACGAATCCGTTGATCGCCACCGGCGCAAAATGAGTATTGTCCTTTTGCAGATGGTCCATTGCCCGTTATTAGTACGCAGCCCACATCTGACCATTGTCTAGCATGATCTAAAGCGGTGTAGAGTTCATCAACAGTCTTAGGGCGGAATGAATTAAGGCAATCAGGCCTGTTAATGGCGATACGCACGGTGCCTTGTGTCTTAGCACGGTGATATGTGATGTCTTCAAAATTGAATCCTTCGACAAGATCCCATGAATTAGGGTCAAAAATATCAGATACTGATTCTGTTTGTGGTTGTGTCATAAAAAAACTAGCCCCTATTGTAGATATTCCATAAAGGCTAGGCTTATTTGATACTTAGGTCAATTCATGACGATAAAATCGTTAGCTAACTCAGATCTTATCGCAAATAAACTGTAAGTTATCTTTAGAAAAAACAGGGTGATGCGCACTACTCTGGCAGTAATGGCCTTCAAATTCGGTAATCGCTTCGTTACTGGAAAATATCCCATCCAACTCGCGGATTTCTATCGTTGATAATCGGTCATAAATTTCGGCTTTCAATTGCGACAAGTGCTTGTCGGCTCTGATGATTTTTGTACCAGTCATTGACTCAAGCTTTTTCTCTGCTTTAGTGTAAATTCCACGAATTTCGTCTATTGGTTTATCAAGCTTGTTTGTTTCGGTTGCAAAATAATAAACAACCCCTGCTATTATTGCTAAAGTTACCCAGCCTCTCATTTTTTCATCCAATAATGTGTTATTACCTATATAATAAGCTAGTTATCGTTCAATATAAAAGCAGTAAGGCTGTAAAATGACGACAGAATTTAACCCCAAGGACGTTTCCAAGCAACAACGCATTAAAATTCATCAACCGGATGCCAGTAAAGCAGACCGCTTCAATCCGCGCAACCGTATTTACGTTCGTGCCATCGATGGCTTATGGACAAAAGTGCGTCGTCAGATGGGTTGGATAGCAATGCTGTTCTTTTTATTACTACCTTGGCTACCGTGGGGAGACAGACAAGCTGTTTGGTTCAATCTTGGCGAACAAAAATTCCATGTTTTCGGTTTAACCATTTGGCCGCAAGATCTCACCTTGCTAGCCGCACTTTTTACTATTGCCGCATTTGGACTGTTTTTTGTCACCACTTACCTTGGTCGAGTATGGTGTGGTTATACCTGCCCGCAAACGGTTTGGACCTTTATCTTCATTTGGTTTGAAGAAAAATTTGAAGGTGCGCGTAATAAACGAATCAAGCTAGATCAAATGCCATGGAGTATAAACAAGTTATGGCGTAAAACTGCCAAGCATACATCATGGATACTTATTTCATTACTTACAGCCACGACATTTGTATCTTATTTTGTCCCTAGCCGAGAATTATATGTTGATGTATTTACCTTCAATGCTAGCGGCGGAATCTATTTCTGGATTGTCTTCTTTACTATAGCCACTTATGGCAATGCAGGTTGGATGCGTGAAATTATGTGTATTCACATGTGTCCATATGCTCGTTTTCAAGCTGCAATGTTCGATAAAAATACCTACATAGTTGGTTACGATGCTAAACGAGGAGAAACTCGGGGACCTCGTACTCGCAAGCAAGATCCTAAAGATATGGGCTTGGGTGACTGTATTGACTGTGATTTATGCGTCCAAGTCTGCCCAACAGGGATTGATATTCGTAATGGTTTACAATACGAATGCATTAACTGTGGTGCCTGTATTGATGCATGTGATAACACCATGGAACGCATGGGATATGACAAAGGCTTAATTAGTTACACAACCGAGAATAAACTTGATGGCGTTAAAGAAAAGGTTCTAAGACCTAAGCTTGTTGGCTACGGTGTTGCACTTACGGTAATGATATTAGTCTTCATCTATGCCAGTGCAACCATAGCCCCTGTACGTATGGATGTTATCCGTGATCGAAACGCACTATTCCGTGAGAACAATCAGGGTAATACAGAGAATACCTTTACAATTAAGATACTCAATAAAACCGAACAACCACAAGAATACGACTTAAGTGTAGAAGGATTACCAAACGCACAATGGATTGGCCCTCAACATGTTGCTATTGAAGCGGGCGAAGTGCTAACACTACCTATTAGTATTGCCGTTGACCCTATCGAGCTAAAAAGAACCATAACTAAAATTGATATTAAGATTGATGCCACCATTGACGGTAGCCCAATAGAAATCAAACAAGAAACTCGATTCTTTGGCGGCTAGAATCGAGCAATATAGACAAAAAAGGGGCAGTTAGTCCCTTTTTTGCTCACTTCGATTGAAAAAACACCTCTCAGTCATGTTTTTGCAAGATATATGCATTTTACGCTTGCACAAAATATTTAGCTCCCTATAATGCGCAACCACTGACACGGCATATGTCGCTGACAGGTTGTGAGATTCAAATTTAGCTTACAACAGCGAAAAGAAAGTTTGAAAAAACACTTGACGCCAACCCGGGAAAGCGTAAAATACGCCTCCCAAGCCAACGACCTAGCGTCTAACGGCGATGCACGAAATACGGCATCAACGCTCTTTAACA
>NZ_JBSQBN010000049.1:0-30393 GCF_053850585.1 Shewanella sp. A22 | reverse complement strand
TTAATGCTTTTAGCTGCTTCTTTAGCAAAAGCTTCAATATCTTTTTTGTTCATGAGTATCTGCCTATCCTTAACTCTCAATAGAGTACGTTTTGATAAGCAGTTACACAAAATTAGTTACAGTCTCAGTATTGTAGAAAGCAACTCTCTACTAAATCTCACTGATGATGATAAGCACAATTTGTCGGAGTTTATTTCACTTCAATATCTGAGAACTCCATTTGCTTTTAATCAATCACTCAATTTCTATGACCAGTTAATGTCTGATTTATTTTCCAAAGGTATTAGCCCTGATCAAATTGAAGGATATGAAGAGCTTACCGAAGACTCACTTAGATTATGGAGGCTAAGTAATCTCTCTGACTTTAAGAAGTTTTCTCAGCATTTTTTTAATAAAACTTGGATTTTACAAGCTTCAACTTCAACATCACCGTTTTGGATTTCAGATAATCCTATATCCTTTCAAAACTCAAAGAGGGAAGGTGAAAGGGGGAATATCGGTTTGGAAGTTGATGGAATAGAAGTATATATCCCTCTAACTACAGAGCTTACATTGGTACTTTGGTGTAGGGGTACAACAAAGTACATCTGTGAGCAGTATAAGTTGATAGAAGATGACCAGAAATTTAAGCAATTACACCCTGAACAATTTGAATCTATAGAAAACGTATATAATTGCATTAAAAACGGCAAAGTATTGGCCTCTACAGATAGTAATGTAACTAACTTGAATTCCCTTCAAGTTAAATACTCTACTAGGTTTATTTTTTCTTCTAATAATGACTTTAGCCTAGCTCAAGAAATGATAGATTCTGAGCCTCGGTATATACGGCAGCGTTGAATATTTTGAGTAAAAAAGCCCGTTACAGCAATGGGCTTTCCTTAGTTTGTGAAAAATAGGCCATATGTCGACGTTACCACCCATCTCAGAGTGCCCGATGGGTAGTAAGGCCTGAGACTTATAGAGACTATTATTAAAATTTTGATTTTTTCAAAATGACTGACTAATTGCACTAACGCGTGATGGGGCATAATGATTTGCATACCTTGCTCGCAATTGGTGAGATTCAACTCAAAACTTGAGGCCATTGAAGAAAATAGCGTGAGTCCTGACATGGATGTCAGGCTAGCTTTCGAGGTACAGGATGTACCATAGGAAGCGTTAGCATTTTCGAATAAGGCTGAAGCAGTTACCCAATAAATTCAAAAGCTGGATCTACCCCATTGCGACCTTTTCGCTGTTTGAAAATGTTGCGGGGCGGCTGGGAGATCCAAGAGGGAACAGCCGTTGGTTTCCTCTTGGTCTGGCGTGGGCGAAGCGCCACGACGTTAGTGGCCACAAGTCATAATTACATATTATTTGGCCCGTGCAGGGTGGAACCTTGCGATGTTAATTCAAACGGAGTTTGAAAAATCCGGTGTGGGCGAAGCGCCACGACGTTAGTGGCCACAGGTCATAATTACATATTATTTGGCCCGTGCAAGGTGGAACCTTGCGATGTTAGTTCAAACGGAGTTTGAAAAATCCGGTGTGAGTGAAGCGCCACGACGTTAGTGGCCAAAGGCTATAATTACATATTATTTGGCCCGTGCAGGGTGGAACCTTGCGATGTTAGTTCAAACGGAGTTTGAAAAATCTGGTGTGGGCGAAGCGCCACGACGTTAGTGGCCGTAGGCCATAAAAACTAACTCAACCGTTCTTAATAGACATACTATTTTTAAGTTTCTTCTTTGATCTTGTTAGCATATTTACCAAAGACTTTACCCGTTGTGGCCCACACCATAACACCACCCCAAGCGATAAAAGAAAGACCTGCTGGGATACATGCTAACAAAATATATTTAAAGTGTTTTCTATTAAAGATTAACGAAAGCAGTGCTGGAAGGAACCAAAGAATAAGTCCTCCTATAACTAACGCCGCCATAAACATATAATTGTCACTTGCCAAAATTTCATCAATAAAATCCATTTACTTAATCCTTTTTAAATCGATAAGTGTTACTCGTGTTTAAACATAACGTAACGTAGAAAAATCGTCCTATGCTAGTTTTGTTAGATCTTATTCCATGCTCCCATTTACACTGAACTTACACCAGAATAAACAATAACAATTTAGCAACATTACATTATTTATAGCAAAATATGCAACTAAAACAGGCACAAGACCTTGCTCAACAGTTGGATACTGAATTGAAAAGGAAGATTTGAATCAACGTAACAAACGGCTAATCCTCATAAAAAGCTATTTGTTATTTAATTTCGTACTTTATCCAAAGCACCACAAACCGCATTAACGCCTTGAATTGCCCTTGGGGTTGCCCGATGAAGCAAATCGGCATCAAACTGATATATATGCTGGTTTTTTACCGCGGGTAGCTCAGGCCATTCAGCCCAGTTGATCCCTAAAATATTGCCTTCATCTTGGCTTTGTAAAATCACTTCTGCGCCAGTTAGTAACACATTTTCGATACTAATTTGTGGGTACTCACTTGCTGCGTTATAAAACACATTTTCACCATGACACACTTCAATTAGGTTTTGGATCCAGCTGCCCTTAGCCACTGTCATCAGTGGCGTTGACCATAATTGATAAAATACTTTTACCACAGGCTTAGCTTGGTTTTGCTGTTTAATCTCAGCTAATTGCTGACGATAATCATCTGCAACTTGCTTGGCCTTAACAGAATGTCCGGTGAGCTTGCCTAATTGCTCAAGATCCGTGGCGACATCAACTAAGCGCTTAGGGTCGCTATTAAACAGGTTAAAACCTAAATCACGTAATTGATTAATGTCCTGCACTTTATTACCGCTTTGCCACACCACAATTAAATCGGGATTTAACTCAATCACTCGCTCGACTTGAATACCATAATAACCGCCGATACTCGGAATATTCTTAGCTGCTGCCGGAAAATCAGCATAATCGGTGGTGGCAACAATTGAGCCGCCAGCACCAATAGCAAACAGCATTTCTACGCCGTGTGGCGATAAAGCAATAATCCGTTTGGCAGGAGCTTGATCTTGTAACTCATCTGAGACCGTCGATTCAGCCGCAGGTAGAACAAATGATACAAACGACAGTCCAATCACAGCAATAAGCGATAAAAATACACGTAGCAAAATGCTTTCCTTAATTGATAGGTTTTTCATAGTGCCTGTTAACACTCATTTTTTAATGATATTTTACAGTTTATTCAACCAGCTTATCGGGCCAACCGTGCTTATCAACATAATCAACCAAACCCTGAGGCCGGTAACTGTCATCATTAAACCAACGAGTTTTAACAGACTGATGCAATAATATCGGTATTAACTCAGGGTCGAGCTTACGTATAAATCGTTTTTTAACCCGATAAAAACTGCGATATGAATCTTGAATATCTGCCATAGGGTTTGGTAATAATGTATCCGTGAGATGCAATTCTACCGTTAAATCAAATACCTTTGCTTGGCTAAGCATCCACTTTAATGCAATATCAGACAAGGTGCTACCGTCGTCATTGGGGGCAACGCTTCCACCAATATTACTGTGAGCACCAACAAACCACACTTGTTGAATATCAATACCACTTCTTGGTTGCCAAATCGTTGGTTCAAAATCACTGCGGTGCTCATCAAGCGCTAAAGCATGGCGTGCAACCTTAACATTGTGCCCAAGTTTAGCATCATAAAACTCGTCTTTATCTTCAAAAAAACCTAAAAAAGACAGTGGGATCCCCATTGCCCCAACAGTATCCCAAACACCAACAAATGCGACATCACGCGACGGATGCGAATGCTGCTCTCGAAATGCTACCGAGCGTTTTCCACTTGGCGCAAAGGGTTTGGTTTTCATTTTATAGTGATCAAATGCTTGCTGAATTAGCTTTGCGTCAGGCCGAGTAACAATGCCGCAGTTGTTAATAAGGCCACACAAACAACGTACGGTGTAGGCTCCACGGCTAAAACCGAACAAATAAATGTCGTCACCGGGAGAGTAATTTTGCACAATATAGCGGTAAGTATCCATAATATTTTTATGCAAACCGCGCCCTGTTGCGCCGCCGATAATGGCATCGTGAGAAGAGCCGACACCCCAATCGTAAAATACCTGTTGCGGCACACCATCATCGGCAATCGGCTTAATGGATCTGGCGAGTTTTAACACATTAGTGGCATGATCTTTTTCAAGATCTTTTTCAGGCCGATTCCAGGTTCCATCGGCACAAATGACAATTCGTTTTTTCATATCAATCCTTGACAATCTTTGTTGAACATTCATCACCATTTATAGAGTAATAATAGACTAAATGCTTATTTGCACCACGGTAAAAATAACCAATACTCGACAGTTCACTTAAATAGATTGGGGTACTGAACATGATAACAGCAGAACAAAGTGTATTAATGATTGTCGACGTACAAGGTAAACTCGCCCAAGTAATGCAGCAATCAGCCCAATTACACCAAAAACTTGCAGTGCTAATTCAAGGTGCACAACTATTTGATATTCCAATTATTTGGTTAGAACAATTACCCAATAAATTAGGCAACACCAGCGACGAACTCGCTCAATTGTTATCGCAAACCACCAAACCTATTGCGAAGGAGCATTTTAGTAGTTGGCATTGTGAAGAAGCAAAACAGCAACTTAACACTTTAAACCGTAACAATGTCATTCTTGCTGGCATAGAAACTCATGTTTGCGTTTACCAAACTTGCCAAGATTTATTGGCCAACGATTATCAAGTGCATTTGGTTGCCGACGCAGTTTCATCCAGAGGTGCAGACAACAAAGTACTTGGAGTGCAGATGATGCTTAATGATGGCGCCAAACTCACTAATGTCGAATCACTACTATTTGAACTTCAGCATGTTGCCCAAGGCGATCGCTTTAAGGCCTTACTTAAATTGATAAAGTAGCCATAAGTTATTTGTGTCCACAAATCTATCAAAGGCGTATTCATCAGCCGTTATTGAGTTCGCCTTAAACCTATCACTCTAACTAATTAGTCAGGTTATTCTTAGTAATATAATTTCGAATTAGACATCATTGAATCTGATCATATAACGCCTCATAAGCGTACAATAAAACCAATCTAAACGTTGTATTGCAGATAAAGATCATCATGAAAAAGAATGAATCCAAAGTACCAACCAGCCGATTATCGCGATTATCAAAAATGGGTGGACTGGCTTCTCGTCTTGCGGGTAACGTGCTGTTTGAGGGTGCAAAACAGCTTAGTAAAGGTCAATCACCTAAGTTACAACAGCTAGTGATGACCCCAACCAACATTGGTCATGTTGCCGATAAGCTGTCGCAACTTCGCGGCGCCGCGATGAAAGTGGGCCAAATGCTGTCAATGGATGCTGGCGATTTAGTGCCTCCCGAATTAGCAGAAATATTGGCAAAGCTACGTTCTGATGCTAAAGCGATGCCGCACAAGCAGTTAACTCAATTACTAGTTCAGCATTGGGGTCGAGACTGGCTCGCCCCATTTGCCCAGTTTGAATTACGCCCTTTTGCCGCGGCATCCATCGGCCAAGTGCATTTAGCCTATTTAGACACAGGTGAAAAACTGGCGATTAAAATTCAATATCCGGGCATTAGAGACAGCATCGATAGTGATATCGACAACGTAGCGACATTATTAAAAGTTTCTCGTCTTATTCCTGCAAACGTTAAACTGGATACTTTGCTGGCAGAAGCCAAAGCCCAACTGCATAATGAAGCGGATTATCACTTCGAAGCCCAACAAATAGCGCTTTATAGGCAACAACTGGGTGAAGATTCCAGTTTTATTGTCCCAAAAGTGTACAAGCAACTCAGTAACAACAGTATTTTAACCATGCAGTTTGTTGAAGGTGTGGCTATAGAATCGGTGACACAAGCGTCACAAGAGGTACGAGACCACATTGCTAGCGCGCTAATGGGTTTATGTTTTAAAGAGCTATTCGAGTTTAAATTAGTTCAGTCTGATCCTAACTTTGCCAATTTTCAGTATCAAACCGACACTCAAAAAATCGTACTTTTCGACTTTGGCGCCACCCGCACTATTAGTGATGAGCTATCCCATGGTTACCATGAACTCATGCTAGGTGCTGCAAGTCAAAATAAAATTCAAATGACATCAGCAGCTAAGAAAATTGGCTTTTTTCAAGATGAAATAGATCCCGCCCATCAACAGCTAATTGTTGATATTTTCTACCAAGCTTGTGAGCCGCTACGCTTTAAGGGCGAATACGACTTTGGCCAAAGCGACTTAGCAAAACGTATTACTCATGCAGGTAAAGCAATGAGTACCCAACAAAATGAATGGCATACTCCGCCAACCGATGCTATTTTTATTCATCGTAAATTAGCAGGTACCTATTTACTGGCCGCAAAGCTAAAAGCCAAGGTAGATGTGAGAAAATTATTTACTGCTTATCAAAATTAAATAGCCTTAACTTAGAACGATTAAAAACCATATCAACAAGATAAATCCATTGTATTAATAAAGATGGGTTATTAATAATTGAATTCACACAAGGAGAGTTACCATGTTTAGTCACATTATGATTGGCGTTAACGATATCGATACATCGAAGAAATTTTATGATGCCATTTTAGGCACATTAGGTATTGCGCCAGGTAAAATTGATGACAAAGGTCGTTGTTTTTATATGACACCAACAGGTATTTTTGCATTAACAAAACCCATAAACGGTGAACCAGCATGCCACGGTAATGGCACCACTATTGGTTTTTCTGCGGATACCACCGCATTAGCAGATGCATGGCATGCCGCCGGATTGATTAGTGGTGGTACAGCCTGTGAAGATGCCCCAGGTGTTCGCTCAGGACCGGGGTTTGATTTGTATTTAGCTTACCTTCGCGACCCTGATGGTAACAAGATTTGTGCTTTGCACAGAATGGCAAAGTAATAACACTATTCCGGCAGGTAGTCTGAATGAAAGATTACCTGTTCGTCTAAATTTCCAATATTTACGCTAAAAACCTAAGTCACACTTTTTGAGATGCATCACAAACAACTACAGGGTAAAATAGCCGCCCTTTTATGCTGTGAGTGTATGTAATGACTGTTAGCGATCCGTGTTTTATTCCTTTTAATGATGCAATAGCGTTTAGTAAAACACTTGCACAACACGGATTGCCTAAGTCTTTTACCTTCCCGTTTTATTATCAACCTCATCCATTAACCATACTCGCAGCACACCAGTTGCAGCAGGAATTACTTGAGGCTAACCCTTGGGGGCATAATTTTGGCTTAAACAGCGAAAATGATCGTGGCATGGTGATTGGTAAGATGTTTGGTGTGTTGGTGGTTAAAGACACTCTCGGACAACTTGGTTTTTTAGCGTCATTTTCAGGTAAGTTAGCCGATCAAAATATCTTGCCACCGTTTGTGCCGCCGGTGTTTGATATGCTGACCCAAGACAGCTTTTTTAGTAGTGATAATAAACAAATTAACCAAATTAACCTATCGATTAGTCAGCAAGAAGCGAATCCGTTACTGGCGACATTAACCACAACTTTAGCAGCGCAACAACATCAAGCAGAAAGTGAACTTGAGCAGCAACGCAACGCAATTGTTGAAGGTCGAAAACAGCGTAAGCAGCAACGTGAACAAGCGGATACGGCATTAGCACAAGCAAGCATTAGCGACGATAACCATAAAACCTTGTCTATCGACTTAAGCCGTCAAAGCGTGCAACAAAAACAACAGTTAAATGCATTAAAGCAGCTGTGGCAGACTCAAATTGAAACGACTAAAGTGGCCTTAGATTCACTTCAGCAGCAAATTAAAAAGTTAAAACAACAACGTAAACAACTTTCAAATGGATTACAAAAAAAGCTCTTTGCCCAATATCAGTTTTTAAATACCTTGGGTGAAGCGCGTGATTTAAACGATATCTTCAATGACGCGCCGAATCATTTACCGCCTGCTGGTGCCGGAGAATGTGCAGCACCTAAGTTACTGCAATACGCGTTTACTCATCAATTCACTCCAATTGCGATGGCAGAGTTTTGGTGGGGGACATCGCCAAAATCTGAGATTAAACAACACAAAAACTACTACCCAGCTTGCCATGGGAAATGCCGACCTATTTTGACCCACATGCTTAAAGGTATGCAGGTTGATGACGACGCTTTATTGATTAACCCGGGTAAAGATCAGCACATTGATATTATTTATCAAGATGATGCGATGGTGATTATTAACAAGCCCGCAGAGTTATTATCGGTACCAGGCAAAAATATCACCGACTCGGTATTTAGCCGTATGCAGCAGCAATTCCATAATGCGACGGGGCCGCTGATTGTTCATCGCCTAGACATGTCTACATCAGGTTTAATGGTTATTGCACTCACAAAAGAAGCCAATAAAGCCCTACAACAGCAGTTTATTCAGCGCAGCGTAACAAAGCGATATATCGCGTTAATTGAAGGTGTACCGAATCAAGACGAAGGCGATATTAGTTTGCCATTGCGGGTAGATTTAGACGACCGTCCTAAGCAGCTAGTATGTTACGAACATGGCAAACATGCCGAGACATTTTGGCAAGTGCACCAACGGCAAGAAAAGCGCACCTTAATACACTTATACCCTAAAACTGGGCGTACTCATCAATTACGGATGCATTGTGCCCATCATGATGGTTTACATATGCCAATAGTTGGAGATGATTTATACGGTGTTGCGACTAACCGTTTGCATTTACATGCGCAGTATTTAAGCTTAAATCATCCGGTGACAAATGAAGAAATGGTATTTGAAGTAAAAGCAGATTTTGAATAGTCAGTTAATACAGACAATATCGGTAAAAGTGCCAACCACACTTTTACCGATTAATTTTAATAGACTGAATTTTAGCAAGATGAATGCTACAACTTAAAACTATTTACCTCTTGTTGCAGTGATGCAGCTAACTGAGCTAATTCTTTAGCTTGTGTCATAGAAGTTTTGGCTTCAATTGACAAACTCTCTGACACTTCACGGATAGACTCTGTATTACGATTGATTTCACTGGTTACAGAGGTTTGCTCTTCTGCGGCGGTGGCAATTTGACTCGCCATATCTGAAATATCATTAATCGCTTTACTGATCTGCAGCAAGCTCTCACTAGCAGAATTAGCATCTGAAACACTGGTTTCGGCCATAGCATGGCTTTGAGCCATTGACTTAACGGCTCTTTCTGCAGTTTGTTGTAATGTTTCAATCGTGGCTTGAATTTCTTGAGTCGATGAATGGGTACGTTGTGATAACACGCGAACTTCATCGGCCACGACAGCAAAACCTCGACCTTGCTCACCCGCTCTAGCGGCTTCAATGGCAGCATTTAACGCCAGTAAATTGGTTTGCTCAGAAATACCACTAATGGTTAATAGAATACTGTTAATTTTCTGTGAGTGCTCATTTAAATCACCAATAATTTGACCCGCAGTCCCAACTTCCTTAGCGAGATTTCGTATTGATTCTTGGCTTTGAATGACTTGTTTTTGGCCGTGACTTGAAAGCTCTACCGCATCTTGTGCAATATGTGCAGTGTGCTCTGCATTACTGGCAATTTCTTCGGTAGCACTGGCCATTTCGGTTACAGCAGTCGCCACCATTGTCACTTCATCTTGCTGCACAACAATACGGTCACTATTTTTGACTGCTGAGGCACTACTATCTGTCGCTTGATATTCCAATTGTCCAGCAATGGTATGCATTCGAGAAATCATCCCATGGATACGCTCAACAAAATGGTTAAAACCAGAGGCTAGCTTACCAATTTCATCGTGACTGTTTGCCGTCACAATATGCACGGTTAAATCGCCTTCTCCATCTGCAATATCATTTAGTGCTTGGGCCACTCGTTCCAGATCTTTAAATTGAATTTTAAAGATCACGGTAAGCGTTAATCCGAAAAGGATCAGCAAAGCAAGCCCTATCGCAGACATCCACCAAGCAAGAACCGTCGCTGGTGACATAATATGTTGTTTATCCATGACGAAAATTAACGCCCATTCTGTCGAAGGTATCGCCGCAACATACATAAGCTTTGTCGCACCATCGAGTTCATTTTCTTCAATGGTGCTAGCGTTAACCCTTTCGGCTAACCAACTATTATTAAAGTCTTTATCGATATCAACGAGTTGTTGATTATTTAGTTTGCTGTCGGGGTGGCTAATAATAAGCCCTGCATTATCGACCATTACGGCATAGCCTTTTCCTGGAACTTCTAAGTTCTGAACGGCATCGGTTAATTGAACAATCGTCAAATTAGCCGCTGTAACACCAAATAATTGCCCTGCGACCATGACGGGCTCAGCAATGGTCACGACTTGCTTCTGTAACGTTGTGCTCACATATGGGGCGGTCATAATCAGACTACCAGCCGCTTTAGCATCGATATACCAAGGTCGTACTCTTGGATCATAACCCGCTTTGTTTAATGCAGGGTCTTGACGAGACATATTGCCTTGTTCATCACCAAAATACGTGAGGGCGAAACCAGCGGCATTGTGGGCTTGCAGTAGAAATGGCACCACATCCACATTGGGATCGGCTTCAATGGTTTGTTTCAGGCTGGTAATCGCCCGCTTTCGATCTTGCATCCATTCGCCAATACCTTGAGCAAAAGTAACGGCTAGTTGATCTATTTCTTCTTGAGTATTGGTTAATGCATTATGTCTAATGACATAACTGGATATGCTCACCAATACTACAACAGTGATAAATACTGCAAAAAGACTGCTTAACAGCAGACGTGTTTTTAATGTCGATTGCATGAGCTCTTCCTCTATAATCCAACGTTCCAATATTACATATCGGCTGCAAATGCAGAAACATGGGAATATTAAATACTAAAAAATGAATCATTTACCTGGATGTTAATCAGAGATATGACACACATTAATCTAGTCATTAACCGTTTAGACCGAGTACTGAATAATGCTCGGTTAAAAACAGCCTTTATAGTTACATTTCATAACTAACAATAGCGCCACTACGAATACACCAATACCGCTCGGTAACAACACACATGGCTAGCATGGTTTGCAAACAAGCCATAAACCTGCCTTTTTAAAAAAACAACAAAGCCAACAAATTGACAACATAAAAGCAACATCGGTATTTGTATCATACTCCTATGGCAATAAATATGTATAAAACAGACTTTGTGATCATCCCAACACAGCAATGCCTTATAGCCTAAAGCTTCACACTTTCTCACCTCAGGCTTGACTACCTCATGTTTGACCACTTGCTTTACTGCAACACTCTGCTGCGATGGCCATACCCACGCCTTTAATTATTGGAACTGGTATCAAGTTGTTTTGGTCCTCCTATATTAAGGCTAGACGCAAAATTCATTCTGTACACAATAAATTGTAGTAAATCAGTCACTATTGGGTTTGACTCATCACACTACCTTCAGATTCATTGTGCTGGCAATCTAACGATTAGCCTAGAACGATAAAATCAATGGATGATTTTGGCTGTTTTGGTTGGATATTTAAGCACATTTGCAAAAAGTAGTTAAAAATATAACCCAACGTCAGATCGCAATAATTGTTATTGCACATAAACAAAACATCTACACAACAATTGTTTAGTTAAATTGGTTAAGATAAAGACACGCTAAGGTAAACAAACTGTGACATTATTGAGTCAACATAAACACACTTTGTATTCTTATATAGACCAAATTACTATAAAATCAGCTTTGAAATTACTCGAGGCCACCCTTTTTAATGTTAAGATTTACAGTTATCTTCATCACGTTCGTCATCATGACGCCAACATCTATTGCCAACACAGCAAAAGAAAAAGTCATTTTTTACACCGAAACCTACCCGCCATTTCAATCCAGAAATCACCAAGGCAAATTAACAGGTTTTGCCATCGATATTTTACAAACAAGTCAGCAATACCTCGACTTTGATATCGATATACAAATAATGCCCTGGAGTCGGGCGTATAGAAATGCTAAAAAAAATCCTAATACGTTTATTTTTTCGATAGGAAAAACAGAACAACGTTTAAAAAGTTTCAAATGGGTAGATAACTTTTATACAGTGCAAGATGCCATTTATAAAAAGGCCTCTAGAACCGATATCAATATCACTAACCTCAGCGATATTGACCGCTACTCTTTGGCATTATCCCGGGATGATGTAGCGTTAGAGCGCCTCAATATTAACCACCAATATGCCAACATCTATATCGTATCAAACCAAATAACAGCCTTAAAAATGCTTAACTTTGATCGTGTCGATTTAATTTATAATAATGAAATAGGCTTTAAAGAAGTCGTCAATTTATTAGGATTAGAGCAGCGCGATTTTATTCCGGCATTCATCGCTCACCAAATTGACGTTGGCTTAGCAACGCATAAAGACACCCGTATCGACTTGTTAAATAAAATGAAACAAGCGATGAAAACTATGAGAAAAAATAACGAATTTGACGATATTGTCGCTAAGTGGTTTCCTAAATCTAGGCCGGTAAATATTATTGATACGACGATGCCAGGGCAACATAAGCCACTTAATCCAAGTTAAGTTAAGCAAATCGTTGAGTTACCACTCCTCACCACGCCCATGATCCCATGGGATTAACACATCAAAGTTTGGCCTATTTCATCGCAAACTGAATCAACGCAGCTAGCGAGGAAACTGGCGCTTTAAAGGTGTATTGTTAACCAAGCAATTGACTATTTTAATAGTCAAAACCTAACTGCGCTTTAATGCCTTCGTTAAAGGCATGTTTGATGGGTTGTACTTCGCTTACCGTATCAGCCAATTCAATAATGTCACGGTGGCAAGCACGGCCAGTAATAATGACATGTTGCATCGCTGGGCGGTTTTTTAAAGCCGTTAATACTCGTTCAAGTTCGATGTAATGGTAACTCACCATGTAAGTAAGCTCATCAAGCATTACCAAGTTAATCGATTCATCTTTGAGTAATTTTTCAGCCTCAAGCCAAGCTTCCATTGCCGCTTGAGTGTCTTTTTCTTTGTCTTGAGTTTCCCAAGTAAAACCCGTTCCCATAACATGAAACGCTACCCCTGCACCCTCCAATAAATTACGCTCGCCACAAGCCCAAGTACCTTTAATAAATTGCACTACCGCAGCTTTATGACCGTGGCCTACAGCGCGAGCTACAGAGCCAAAACCTGAGGTCGATTTTCCCTTACCATTACCAGTTAGCACTAACAAAATGCCTTTTTCATCTTGGGCTGCGGCAATTTTAGCATCAACACCTACTTTTACTTTTTGCTGACGGGCTTTATGGCGTTCGGCTTTAACTTGGTCTTGTGTCGTTTGATCGGTGTTACTTGTCATGCGATTATCCCTTTCAATGTGTTCATGTCCAAATGCGTTTCTAATACATCGGCAAGACGGTTGAGCTGTTGCTCGCGAATTTGGTTAATATTAATAGCCTGGCGACTCTTTAGGCCTGCCCATTGCAAAATAAGTTGGCATGACGCTGGCTCATCAAATAATCCATGCACATAGGTCGCCAAAATTTGTTGATCATCACTCACCATGCCATCGAGTTTTGTCATAGGCAAGGGCTCTTCGGCCACTTGTTTAATCAATATGGGCTGCGTTACGTCACTATGAGTAAGTGAAGACTCACCACAATGGATCTCGTAACCGCTAAACTCGGCCTGCTGCTCTTGTAAGCGTAAGTGACCCCTTACTTGAGTTAAGGTTTTACTCGCTGTTAATACGGTATTAATCGGCAATAAGCCCAATCCGTCACTGCAACCAGCGTCATCTTCAATGCCTAAAGGGTCATCAATAAGCTCACCCATCATTTGATAACCGCCACAAATACCGATGACTTTGCCGCCGTAACGTAAATGATGTTTGAGCTTAATATCCCAACCTTGCTGACGCATAAAAGTTAAATCCGCACGGACATTTTTACTGCCCGGCAGTATAACGACATCAGCTGCGGGCCAATGAGATGAATGACCCATAGACTGGAGGCTCACATAGTGAAAATCAATTTTGGGGTGTAAGCGCAGCGGATCAAAGTCGGTGTGATTACTGATGCTTGGGTACACCAAAACCAATACAGTTAACTTAACAGATGTGTCTGTTAATGGATTATTGGGTGCGTCAACCAATGCATCTTCAGCATCAAGATGTAAGTCATGCAAATATGGTAGCACGCCTAGTACTGGCTTTTGAGTGTACTGTTCAAGCCAATCAATACCCGGTTGTAATAAACTGATGTCCCCCCGAAAACGATTGATCACAAAACCTTTTACTCGGGCTTGCTCCGACGGGCTCAATAATGCCAAAGTACCAACCAAATGGGCAAATACCCCGCCTTTATCAATATCGGCAATGATGATCACAGGGCAATCAGCCTCTTCTGCAAAGCCCATATTGGCAATATCACCTTCTCGCAAATTGATTTCAGCAGGACTCCCAGCCCCTTCAATCACCACTAACGAATATTGCTGCTGTAAGCGCTGATAAGATTGCATTACCGCGGCTAATGCCAAGGCTTTATAATCTTGGCTTTGTGGGCCGAAAAAGGCCTTGGCGGCTAATGTGGTTAGCACCTTACCGTGAATAATAACTTGGGCACCGGTATCTGAACTTGGCTTTAATAATACGGGGTTAAAATCAGTATGAGGGGGAATATTACATGCAGTGGCTTGCAGTGCTTGGGCGCGACCTATTTCACCACCATCAATAGTTACCGCACTGTTTAATGCCATATTTTGTGGTTTAAAGGGGGCGACATTGATATTTTGGCGGACAAACAAGCGACATAAACCTGCAACAAGCGTACTTTTACCCGCATCAGAGGTGGTGCCTTGCACCATCAATGCACCACACAATGGTGATACGATTGGTGATTGAGCACTAGCGAGTATCATTATGCTTTTAGGGATAAAGGTAGGCCTGCAACCACCAAGGTAACTTGATCTGATATCGCCGCTATCGCTTGATTCAACCAACCCGCTTCATCAACAAAACGCCGATTGAGCTCACCCATTGGAACAATACCCGAACCCACTTCATTGCTGACTAACACCACATCGCTTTGTAACGTCAATAAGTTTTCAATAAGTAATGACTTTTGCGTGTCCCACGAGGCGCCATTATCTAACAATAAGTGATTGGTTAATAACAATGTCAGGCAATCAAGCAATATCACCTGTTGTGGTTTATCGATTGCCACTAGGGTTTGTGCAATATCATAAGCTTGTTCATGCAGTGTCCAACCATGAGGGCTAGACACTCTGTCTTGTTGATGTTGGTCAATACGCTCTGACATTTCTTGGTCTAGCGCCGTTGCCGTAGCTAAATACACACACTGGTAACCAATCGCGGCGTACTCTGCTACGCGTTGTTCGGCAAATCGACTTTTACCACTTCGTGCCCCACCTAACACCAAATGAATCATCAGCTTAACCCAATTGCTAAAATCACAAGATAACAGCACACTTCACTAATTTGTTGTGCTGCGCCTAAAGTGTCGCCAGTATAGCCACCTATTTGTTTACGGAAAAAACCACCTAACAAAATACGCACTAACCATAAGCCAATAAACAACACAAATGCGACGACACCATTAAGCCATAACAATACAAAAATACCGCTGGCGATTAAAATAAATAAGTCGTTTAGCTGTTGATTCTGCGCAATCGGTTTTGACTTACTCGTGTCGTCATCTCGAACATATTGCTCACTAAAAATCAAACTTGCTGCCACAACACGGCTTAACGTATGGCCCACAATTAGCGCGCTTACCGCTGCCATTGGACTGTATAATGCTAACTCTACCAACAATTGCCATTTCAGTACCAGTACTAAAACCAACGCTAGGGCACCATAACTGCCTAAGCGTGAATCTTTCATAATACGCAGCTTATCTTCTACCGTCCAACCACCACCCAATCCGTCAGCTGTGTCAGCTAAACCATCTTCATGAAAGCCTCCGGTCACTAACACACCTGCTACCATTGCCAGCAAAATCGCAATACTCGCTGGTAAAAGAAACTGGGCAAGCCCAAACACCAGTGAACAAATTAAACCAATGCATAAACCAACTACGCCAAAATAGCGGCTGGCTTGGTTTAATTTATCACTGTCTATCACAACCCAAGATGGAACCGGGATCCGAGTAAAAAAACTCATCGCCACAAAAAATAAATTTAACTGCCGCAACCATTTTATCTCGCCAGACATGTTATTCCCTAAACCACATTATTTACGCCAGCATCATCGAAACTGGCCATTTGATTGTAAAAATTCACCGCGGCTTGAATTAATGGTAACGCTAATGCCGCGCCAGTACCTTCTCCAAGTCTTAATCCCAACGACAGCAATGGCGTTGCGTGTAACTCTTGCAATAAGCGCTTATGCCCTTGCTCTGGAGACTCATGGGTAAACACTAAATAGTCTCTTGATTGTGGGTATAATTTTACTGCAACTAATGCAGCAGCAGTAGCGATAAAACCATCTATTAATACTAATATTTTTTGCTCCGCAGCGGCTAAAATCGCACCGGTCATTTGCACTATTTCAAACCCACCAACATGAGCCAAAACAGCCTCTGGCGAGACTAATTTATCTTGATGCAAATCAAGTGCTTGATTAATTAATTTTGTTTTAATAACCAAGGTTGCATCGTCAATGCCAGTGCCTCGTCCAACACATTGTTCAACATTGATATTGAGCATAGCTGACATTACCGCAGCTGCAGCAGAAGTATTGCCAATCCCCATTTCGCCCAAGGCAATAATATTGCAACCAGCATCAACATGACGGCTAACCAACTGGCGGGCAAGCTCAAACCCCAAGGCGACTTTTTCAAGCGACATTGCGGCAGTCAAATGCATTGCGTTAGTGCCCGCACCTAAGCGTTGATCAATTACTTTGGCTTGGTCTGTTAGTGGCTGTAATATTCCACAATCAATTATCTCCAGCTCAAACCCAACTTGACGACAAAACACATTAATTGCCGCACCGCCTTGAACAAAATTTTGCACCATTTGAGTGGTCACTTCACTTGGCGCAATCGACACGCCGTAAGCGGCAATACCATGGTCGGCAGCAAACACTAACATCGTTGGTTTAGTGATTTCCAGCGGTGTGCTCAACGACTGTTTATCGCCGCTGTACTGCACCCTAGCAATTTGTAATGCTAATGGTTCAAGTTGCCCTAAAGCGCCTAATGGCTTGGTTTTTTGATTTATCTTATGTTGAATAAGGTCATCAACATTAGGTTTAACAGGCGCTATAACAAACATGAACACTCCAACTACTTGGGCAAAAATCAATATGATATGCAACCAAATGCATATCAACATATCTCAACGATTAACGGCGTTGACGTAAAATAAACAAGAAAAACACACTGCCTAAAGCAGCGGTAATAATACCGACTGGTAATTCTTGATTAAACAAAATACATCGTGCTATGACGTCAATCCACACCATAAATAATCCCCCCAACATCGCGGTTAAGATCATCGGCTGACGCCCTGAAAACAATAGCCTAACGGTATGAGGGATCATCAAGCCCACAAAACCAATCCCCCCACAGGTCGCCACTAACATAGCAGTAATAAGTGAGCACAGTAACAACATACTTAAACGCAACTTTGCCACATTAATGCCTAAGGTATGAGCGGTTTCGTCACCAGCTTGCAACGCCATTATTTGCCGCTTAAATATCAACATAATCAATAAGCTCACACCAACTGTAACACTAGGCAGTAATAAATTAGTCCAGCTTGCTTTAGCAAAACTGCCTAAACTCCAAAATAATACTGAGGCAGCTGCCTGCGGGCTAGAAAAATACAACAATAAGCTCGTGAGCGCACCAAACAAAAACGAAGTTGCCACACCAGACAACAGCATACGTTCCACTTGGCTTGTTCGACCAGAACCCGACAATATAAACACAATTAATACCGATAAACTGGCGCCGATAAATGCCCCAATCGGAATACTTAATGTCGACCAAGACCACCAAGGTTGCGCAGTAAAACTAGGAGCAATAACAAGCGCGTCTGATAACATCTCAGCAAACACCCCTGTTTGGCTAAATAATGACACTACCAACACCGCACCAAATGACGCCCCTGAACTTATACCAAACAAGTATGGATCAGCTAACGGATTGCGGGTCACCGTTTGCAATACGCTGCCAGCAATAGACAACCCAGCTCCAGCCACAAAGGCCAATAAAATCCGCGGAAAGCGTAATTCAAGCACAATACGTTGGGTTAACTTAATATTATGCTCACTGCTATGTGTCAAACTTGGTATGTCGCCACTCATTAAGTGATTAAATACCATTAATACGTCATTTAGATGAATGTTGGCCGCACCAAAACTCGCGGCCAATAAAGGAGACAGCAAAGTGGCAAAGACCAACAAACTGAAAAAGAGATAATAGCGACGTTGTGATGCATCAATCATGTTCTGAGCATCCTTTCTGACTTGCTTGGTAACCATAAAAGTAGCTAATAAGCGGTTTACCGTGTTGTGGGTGACGATTAATCTCGCAACATACGCCAAACACCTCACTAATTTGCCGTTCGGTTAACACATCTGTTGGAGTGCCTTTAGCAATTAATTTCCCCTTATCGAGCAACAATAATTTATCGCACATTGCGCTGGCTAGATTCAAATCATGAATAGACGCAATAACACTAATACCTAAAGATTTAACCAGCTCAAGAATTTGAATCTGATAACGAATATCTAAATGATTGGTCGGTTCATCTAAAATAAGTATTTGAGGCTGTTGCACGATGGCGCGAGCGATCAATGCGCGTTGTTTTTCGCCGCCAGATAACTGCTCATACTGTTGCAGTGCTTTTTGCTGAAGACCCACTTTAGTTAATGCACTTAACACACGCTCACGGTCTTGCGCGGTATTAGGGTCAAACAAGCCTTTATGAGGTATTAACCCCATTGTCACTAATTGTTCGGTTGTGACATCAAAATAATGCGGAGTATCTTGCTGCACTACCGCAATAGTTTGCGCTAACACCTTAGATGAAAACTCACCGATGGGTTTAGAGAAAATGTCAATGTGACCGCTCGTCGGCACAATATAACGATACAAACAACGTAACAAGCTCGACTTACCGGCGCCATTGGGGCCAATTACCCCTAACATTCGGCCCTTAGGCAAACCAAAATGAATATCTGCCAAAATCGTTTTATTATCGACTTGCCAAAAAAGATGATTTACATCCAATACCGATTCAGACATGCAAGTCGCCTCGCCATGTCCAATTTATTAACACATACATCGACTAAATAACTCCCCTAAGTCACCCGCTTAGGTATGAATGTTGAGGTGATTCAAAGCTGGTATCTGACTTATGTACCAATACATCATTGGTCCACCTACAGTTGCGGGGACAGTTTGGGCTTATCCCAATTCCCAATACCTTGAAAAACACAATCATTAAGGCGCTGGCATTGTCGCCGTTTGTGGCCAATGCAATGTAAAGCATACCTTGGGTTGAAGTGCTTGAAAGCTAGATGAAAACGCATCACTGTCGCTCTGCTCAGTCCAAAACACATCAAGCGACATAATAGCAGCATAGGGGATGGCAAGGTTAGCAAATAATCCATTGGTTTTCCCCGCATTAAGCACATACCCCATAATGCATCGCATTACGCCTCCATGGGTTACCACCAATGCTTGCGGTATTGACGCATCGGCGTCATCCTGTTGAATTAACGCTTGCTGCAAATGGTCTACAATGGTCATTAATCCCTGTTTAACCCGCTCAGCAAAATCGACCACGCTCTCACCTTTATCAGGGGTGTTTTCAACCTTCCATGGGTCCTGCCAATAGGCATCAAACTGGCTTGGGTTTGCACGATAAATATCATCAAATGCTTGGCCATCCCATACACCAAAGTTAATCTCTTGCAAGTCTGACAAAAGGTGCAAAGGCAACGCTAATTGTTGTGACGCTTTGGTAGCAAACGTTTGGCAACGCACTAAAGGCGAGCTAAAAATATGGCTTATGGGTCGCGGCATGCAAGCAAAAGCATGGCACATTTTGTCGTGCCCTTGTGGCGTTAATGCTACATCTATTTGGCCACGCGCAATTTCACCGCCTTCACACTCGCCGTGACGTAAAAACACTATCTTGGCTTGTTTCATTTAAATAAACCTCAACTCAGAATAATAAACGCTAATCAGCCTTGCTCTGACAGTAAAATTTCGCGTACTATGGACGTCTATACGTTTATATGTCCAAAATACCATCTTAATAGATAATCATTTAGCATGATAATCATTGTACACAACAAATATAAGTAACTTGATAGGCAAGTGTTATATGAAAATGTTGTACACAACAATAATGTTATCGCCCTACTATTGTAAAAATAAGGGTATGCTTATCTCAATCAAGGTATCAAGCAACATAGTGATAAAAAGGTAACTGTTATGGCGAAATCGACTTCTTACAGTCAAACACTTAAACAACTTAATGCATTGTTAGCGCAGCGTATTGTGATTCTAGATGGCGCCATGGGCACCATGATCCAAGACTATAAGTTGGAAGAAGAAGATTATCGTGGCGAGCGTTTTAAAGATTGGCATTGCGATGTTAAAGGCAACAATGACTTATTAGTACTCAGCCAACCGCAAATCATTAAAGATATTCATACTCAGTACCTGTTAAACGGTGCCGACATTATTGAAACCAACACCTTTAATGCCACCACCATTGCCATGGCCGACTACGATATGCAGTCACTGGCCGCTGAAATTAACCTTGCTGGCGCCCGAGTCGCCCGCCAAGCAGCAGATGAAGTAGCAGCACAAACCGGTTCACCACGTTATGTTGCCGGCGTATTAGGCCCAACCAACCGTACCTGTTCTATCAGTCCAGACGTTAACGACCCTGGGTTTCGTAATGTCAGTTTCGATCAATTAGTTGAAGCTTATGTCGAATCAACCAGCGCCTTAATTGAAGGCGGTGCCGATATCATTATGGTTGAAACCATTTTTGATACCTTAAACGCCAAAGCCGCCCTGTTTGCGATTGAAAAAGTATTCGATCAACTTGGCGATCGCTTACCTGTCATGATCTCGGGCACGATTACCGACGCATCAGGCCGCACACTAACCGGCCAAACAACCGAAGCCTTTTATAACTCTTTACGCCACATCAAGCCGTTATCGATTGGCCTTAACTGCGCCCTTGGGCCAAAAGAGTTGCGTCCGTACGTTGAAGAATTGTCACGTATTGCCGAATGTTATGTTTCCGCCCACCCTAATGCTGGCTTACCCAACGAATTTGGCGGCTATGATGAAACCCCAGAAGAAATGGCCGAAGTCATTAATCAATGGGCGCAAGAAGGCATGCTCAATATTGTCGGTGGTTGTTGTGGCAGTACACCGGCTCACATTAGTGCCATTCGTGAAGCTGTACTCCGACACGAACCAAGACAGATCCCAGATCTTCCAGTCGCGTGTCGTTTATCGGGCCTAGAGCCACTCACCATCGATAAAAACTCGCTATTTGTTAACGTTGGCGAGCGCGCTAACGTGACCGGTTCGGCTAAATTTTTACGCTTAATTAAAGAAGAAAAGTTCGAAGAAGCGTTAGATGTCGTGCGCGAGCAAGTTGAAAACGGCGCGCAAATTATCGACGTCAACATGGACGAAGGTATGCTTGATGGCGTGGCGTCAATGGCGAAGTTTTTAAACTTAATCGCCTCTGAGCCCGACATCTCTCGCGTGCCAATCATGATTGACTCATCAAAATGGGAAGTAATAGAAGCGGGCCTTAAATGCGTTCAAGGCAAGTCGATTGTTAACTCTATTTCGATGAAAGAAGGCGAAGCCAAGTTTATTGAGCAAGCGACCTTAGTGAAACGCTATGGCGCTGCTGCCATTGTTATGGCCTTTGACGAAGACGGCCAAGCCGATACGCGTGAACGTAAAACCCAAATTTGTACCCGTGCTTATCGCATTTTGGTCGATGTTGTTGGCTTTCCACCAGAAGACATTATTTTCGACCCTAACATTTTCGCCATTGCCACCGGTATTGATGAACACGACAACTATGCCGTCGACTTTATCGAATCGATAAAAGATATCAAAGCCACCCTGCCACACGCAATGATCTCCGGTGGCGTGTCTAACGTGTCATTCTCGTTCCGTGGTAACAACCCAGTACGCGAAGCCATTCACGCGGTATTTTTATACCATGCCATTCAAGCAGGCATGGACATGGGTATTGTTAACGCAGGTCAGTTAGCCATATACGATGATATTGACCCAGAGCTCAAAAAGCGGGTTGAAAACGTAGTCCAAAACTTACCTTGCCCGGTTGCCGACTCAAGCAATACCGAACAACTACTCGACATCGCTGAAAGCTTTAGAGGCGACGGCTCACAAGTGGCCAAAAAAGAAGACTTAGCATGGCGCAGTTGGCCGGTGTCGCAACGTTTGTCACACGCATTGGTCAAAGGCATTACCGAATTTATTGATGAAGACACCGAAGCTGCCCGCCAAGAAGCGGTGCGCCCGCTCGATGTGATTGAAGGGCCGTTGATGGACGGCATGAACGTGGTCGGCGACTTATTTGGCGCGGGTAAAATGTTCTTACCGCAAGTGGTCAAATCGGCTCGGGTAATGAAAAAAGCCGTCGCTTACCTTAATCCTTATATTGAACTTGAAAAGGTGGCTGGCCAGTCAAACGGGCGAATTTTAATGGTCACCGTAAAAGGCGATGTGCATGACATCGGTAAAAATATCGTCGGCGTGGTACTGGCTTGTAACGGCTACGAAGTGGTCGATCTTGGGGTTATGGTATCGGTCGATAAAATTCTCGATGCAGTAAAAGAGCATAATATCGACATCATCGGCATGTCAGGTTTAATCACCCCAAGCTTGGATGAAATGGTTCACAACGTGAAAACCTTCCACCGTGAAGGCTTAACCATCCCTGCAATTATTGGTGGGGCAACCTGCTCTAAAATTCATACTGCGGTAAAAATAGCACCGCATTATCCACACGGTGCCATTTACATTGCCGATGCATCACGTGCTGTGCCTATGGTGTCGAAACTGGTTAACAACGAAACACGTCAAGCCACCATCGACGAAACCTACGCAGAATACGATATAATGCGTGAAAAACGTTTGTCGCAAACCAAGCGTAAAACAATTGTATCGATTGAAGCTGCGCGCGAAAATCGTTGCAAACACGACTGGGACAGCTACACCCCATTCACGCCTAATGTATTAGGCCGACAAGTGTTTGATGACTATCCGCTAAAAGACTTAGTTGAACGCATCGACTGGACACCGTTCTTTAGAAGCTGGGAGCTGCACGGTCATTACCCAGAAATTTTAAATGACAAAGTCGTTGGTGAAGAAGCGGTTAAATTATTTGCCGATGGCCAAGCCATGTTGAAGCAAATTATTGCTGAAAAGTGGCTTACCGCCAAAGCAGTAATCGGTTTATTCCCAGCCAATACCGTCAACCATGACGACATTGAACTGTATACTGATGAAAGCCGCACCACATTGGAAATGACCACTCATCATCTACGTATGCAGCTTGAACGTGTCGGTAACGACAACTTCTGTTTATCAGACTTTGTTGCACCAAAAGATTCAGGCGTTGCTGATTACATGGGCGGTTTTGCGGTAACGACGGGGCACGGTATTGATGAACATGTAGCTCGGTTTGAAGCCAATCACGATGACTACAACGCGATTATGCTTAAATGCTTAGCAGACCGTTTAGCCGAAGCTTTTGCCGAGCGCATGCACGAACGTGTTCGTAAAGAGTTTTGGGGTTATGCTGCGGATGAAGTACTCGACAATGAAGCGTTAATTCGCGAACGTTATAAAGGCATTCGCCCTGCACCAGGTTACCCAGCATGCCCAGACCACACTGAGAAAGGCTTATTATGGGATTTACTCAAACCCGATGAAACGATTGATTTGAACATCACCGAAAGCTTTGCCATGTACCCAACCGCTGCCGTTTCTGGCTGGTACTTTGCCCATCCTAAATCACGCTATTTTGGCGTGACCAATATTGGTAAAGATCAGGTTGAAGACTACGCTAAGCGTAAAGGCATGACGCTAGAAGAGACTGAGCGATGGTTGGCACCTATATTGGATTATGATCCAGAATAGAGAGCTATCCTGAATAAAGAGTACTCCCAATTAGGGAGTATTCCCGAATAGAGAGTGATTAAAAATAAAGAGTAACCTTGAGTCATCACGGTTACTCTTTTTTATGTCCAAACTTAGTTTGGATTAAGCTCACAAGGTCCCATCCGACACGGGCCTGCGACCACCAACCTAGCGGTGCTTCGCCCACACCAGACCAAAAGAAAGCCAAAGGTACCTCTCTCATGGATCACTCAACCAGATTGTTGCCCGAGGACTTTGACTTGTTTGGATACTATTATTGATAAGTGCTGCCATTGTGTTTTAGCCAGCCGCCTGGGTGTTGTCCGCGTGGATCGTGATGAGTCCAATGGATGACGCCACCTTTGTTATTAAATTCATAAACACCGTAAAACTCGACCGTATCGCCAACATTTAGGCCATCTATCCGTGATGCTAAATCAATATTATGGGCAACGAGTAAGGTGGTACCGCTGGCTATTTTCAAAATAAATCGTTGGTGGCGACTGCCTTTTAGATCATCGGCGAGCACTTTTATCACCTCACCAGCCCCAGCTACCTGAGCATTACTCTGTTGATTATCAATGGCATTTTGTAACGTACTATCACTGCCAGTGGTATAGCCAGCATAAACGTTTTGTACAATTTGAGTGGTTTCAACGTTTTTGCCTAAATAGCCAAATAACGCAATACCAAGTAAGCAGATAACTAAGATTTTTTTCATGTTTATCAAATCCTTTTAAACAACAATCAAAATGATGTTAAGCCAAAAACGCGATAGTTTATCGCGTTTTTGATGAGTAATCTCATGTCCAAAATCTATTTTATTGATTCTAGCCATTGATTAAATGATGACGCAGGCATAGCGCCTGATTGCTGTGCAAGCACTTTGCCTTGTTTAAATACCATCAAGGTCGGAATAGATCGAATATTAAATTGCCCAGCTAAGGCTTGCTGTTCTTCAGTATTAAGTTTACCAAAACGGAATTTGGGTTCCCATTTTTTAGCTGCTTGAGCAAACACCGGCGCAAAGTTTTTACACGGACCGCACCAGCTGGCCCAAAAATCAACCACTAATGGTAGCTCTGATTTATTAGCATGGTGGCTAAAATTGGCAGCGGTTAACTCTATAGGTTCACCAACAAACAGACTCTTTTTGCATTTTCCACAAGTAGGTTGTTGTTCAAGACGTTCTTCCGGCACGCGATTTAAGGTATCGCAATGGGGGCAAGCTATAATCATGATTAGACCTCATCAACTTCATTATTGAGACTCTTTAATCATAAACCTTGTTGGTGTGTTAAACGAATAATCGTTTTAATTTATTATATTATGGCCTGCGGCCACCAACGTCGTGGCGCTTCGCCCACACCAGATCAAAGGGGTAAACCGCATTCTTGTTCATCAATAAGCCTTTGCAAACCCTCAGCGTTTCGGCAATTTTTCGCTTTTTAACCAAACAATAAGCAGCGAAAAATTGCGACGGAAATAGCTCTAGCTTTTGACTTCGTTTGCAGCCTGCTTCGGCCTATCTTATTAGTAAAGAGTGAAAATGCTAACGCTTCCGATGGGGTGTCCCTTCCCCTCGAAAGCTAGCTCGCTCTGATAGGCAGGATGCCTGAATGCCTTGAAGCACATGGATGTGCGTGAAAGACCATGGCCAGCTCACGCATTCTTTTATAAAGAGTCTTCAACGGCCTCAAGTTCAGAGTTGAATTTTGGCATTTCAAGCTGAGGCATCTAACTCATTTATGGACATTTCCGTGTTAGATCTTTAACTCTAATTCGTGAGTTTCAGGTTAAATTTTCTATGGGTAACGAGCCTGTAGAATTACTCGTTTTAAAATTCATTTTGATTAATGAATAAACAATATCTGAGTTTATATTTTGATTCAATTATTTAGTGATGTGTAGATTATTATTTAACATGCAGTTTTGTTGGTTTTTTAGTGCGCTTTAGGGGTAATTGAGGCGGGTTTGAAGTGTTTTTTGAGGTAAAAAGGGCTTACCCTTCTTAGTGCATCGCCTGTTGCAGCTTTTCTATATTATGAACAAGGCAGTACAGTTGCCACTGGGCATTAACTTTGGCTTGGCCGCGTAAGGTCAATTTATTCATGCCTTTGTTAACAGTAATATTCCCGAAAACAGGCTCAATACAGCCTAGTCGCTTGCTATATTGCCGCCGCCCCATTGGGCTGTCTATTTTCGCTTTCATCTTGTCGGTGTAACTCAGTTTTTTCCGTGAGGCATCATTTTTAAACTGCACTTGCCGACCATCGCCATAGCAGGATTAAGTGTGTGACACCAAACCAAAGGCATGATGGTCTTGATGTTGGAATACTGGCGAAGCGAAAAGCGTTGTATCAGACAAAAAGAAATGAACATCCAGAGCTATGGTCAAAAGAAGAGCGAAACTGGCAGCCAATAGGCGCTGTGGAGTTAAATCCAGAGCAACATAAAGAAGCTGCTTAACAATTTAGGCGACAACTGTCTTGAAAAACGCCGCAACCGCGCGCTGTTCAGCGTCGGTTGGCTGTGCTTTGTTAGGACTGCGATTATGCATGCCAGTTGATATCAATTTTTTTATGTGTAGCTACACAGTCACGTAAATACAAATTAATAAGGCTCTGGTAAGGAACACCTGACTCTTCAGCCATACTTTTGAAGTATGAAATAACGTCTTCCCCAAGCCGCATAGTGACTGATTTTTTTAGCTTACTTGCGTAAGGGTTTTTACGCGATTTCATCGCAGATAAATCATATTCATCTTTCATAATTAATCCCCTCTCAGGTAATGTTTACTTTCGTTTTTTGTTGCCTTTCTAGCTGAGATTACCCTTATGGTATTTCCATCATCACGTTCACAATGACATACAATAAGTAACCTAGTTTCATTACTCATTCCAAGCATCAAAAACCGATCTTCAGCTTCGGAGTTCTCTTGATCGAAGAATTGCACAGCAAAATCATCAAAAAACACAGATTTAGCTTCTTCGAAAGAAACCCCGTGCTTTTTTATGTTTGTAACAGCTTTAGCTGCGTTCCAATCGAATTTAATCATATGTACATTGTATGTACGCAAGGTGGGATTGTCAAAGTAGCCCTTACGCTTTTTATAAATGGCGCGCGTTTTTGCGCGTCCAGTGAAGGCCGTTTTTTGGCCGTAACGATATTTAATAAACTTGTTAGAGCTACGTATCCAACTGAAGCTCATCCCAATTATCTTCTACACCGTAAACCCAGTCTATAGCCTTACGTCTTGCTTCGATAACTCCTAAATCAAGCTTACTAACATTACCTTCTCGATAGCATTTTTTTGTGTACCAATGCAGTCGATAGAGTAAATCGCACTCTCTTTGTATTTCTTCAATCGATCGTAACTCTGCACTTTCAATAAAGCTGGATGGATCTTTGCCAAGTGGAAAATTATCAGCTAAATCCTCATCACAGTAATTGAAATGATCTAGTTCGACTAGTCCAAGGCACCAAGCCAAAGCTTGAATTGATTCAGGTAACCAAGAGTATTCATTTTTAACTTTATCGCTAATTTGTTCGACTTCAAGGGATTTCTTTTCTGTACTGGTTACAGACTTCCCCCATAATTGATATTGCTCCAACTGTTCAATAAGATCTTCCCTATCTGCATCATAAATTAAGCCAACGACGTAACCGATTGCACACGCTCTTGAGGCTACTTGTCGAGGGGATTTAGGTTTGACCTCAGATAGTCCCTCAATTGCAGGGAGATTAAGATTTGTTTCAATTTGCAAAGAAGCTAAATGTTTTTCATTTTCTTCCTTGAGCTTTACGAGATCCATTACAGTTACCAAGTAGTTCTAACGAGCCTGTAGAATTACTCGTTTTTAAACTCATTTTGATTAATGAATAAACAATATCTGACTTCCTATTTTGATTCAATCGTTTAGTGGTTTCTAAATTATTACTTGAAATACAGATCTATTGGGGCTTTTAGGGGGATTCTGAGGCGAGTTGGGAGCGCTTTTGAGGTAAAAAAAGCTTACCCTTCTTAGTGCATCGCGTGTTGCAGCTTTTCTATATTATGAACAAGGCAGTACAGTTGCCACTGGGCATTAACTTTGGCTTGGCCGCGTAAGGTCAATTTATTCATCCCTTTGTTGACCGTAATTTTGCCAAACACAGGTTCGATACAGCCCAGTCGTTTGCTATATTGCCGCCGCCCCATTGGGCTGTCTATTTTCACTTTCATCTTGTCGGTGTAACTCAGCTTTTTCCGTGAGGCATCATTTTTAAACTGCACTTGCCGACCCGTTTTTATCGGCGGTTTTCGCATGCATTGCTGTTGCAGCGGGCAGATTTTGCAATCTTTTAAATAACCGGAAGCGTTAGTATTTTCACTCTTTACATCAAGATGGGCCGAAGAACACCAAAGCGAAGTTAAAAGCTGGATCTATTTCCGTCGCAATTTTTTCGCTGCTGTTGTTTGGTTAAATAGCGAAAATGTTGCGGGGCGGCTGGAAGTTCCAAGAGGGAACAGCCGTTGGTTTCCTCTTGGTCTGGTGTGGGTGAAGCGCCACGACGTTAGTGGCCGCAGGCCATAATAAGAAAAAGCTGACTCAAACTGTTCAGCAAACAGTACTTAAACCTTAAGTCGCCACATATCAAAAGCTTCTTGGCAAAGCTGTTCTCTAAATTTAGGATGAGCAATGTCGATAAGCGCACGAGCTCGTTCTCGTAACGATTTACCGCGTAAATAAGCGGTTCCATACTCTGTGACAATATAGTGCACATGCGCACGGGTGGTTACCACGCCAGCGCCTGGCGATAATACTGTAGCAATCCGCGACACACTTCCGTTGGCGGCTGTACTGGGTAATGCGATGACAGAACGGCCGCCTTCAGAAAGCCCTGCCCCGCGTATAAAGTCCATCTGACCACCTACACCTGAGTATATTTGAGTACCCAATGAATCAGCACACACTTGCCCTGAAATATCGACCTGTAACGCTGAGTTTATTGACATTACATTCGGATTTTTACGAATAATCGCCGTGTCATTAACCTGCTCAATATCCATGAATATCACCGAAGGATTGTCATCAACAAAGTCATAAAGTCGCTGGCTACCCAATGCAAAGCCTGTCACTGTCTTGCCGGGATGTACTTTTTTACAGCTATTGTTTATCACCCCAAGCTCAACCAAATTAAGCACGCCATCAGAAAATAGCTCGGTGTGAACGCCTAAATCTTTATGTTTGGTTAAACACCCCAACACTGCGTCTGGGATTGCGCCAATGCCCATTTGCAAACAAGCACCATCACGCACCAATTTGGCCACATTCTGACCAATAGCTAAACTGGTGGCATCGCTCGGGGCAAATAGATGTTGCGGTAATGGCTTGCTTTGCTCATACACTGCCGCGAGTTTATTGTAATGAATAAAACCGTCACCATGAGTACGAGGCATCATAGGGTTAATATGGGCTATGATTTTACCCGCCACTTGGCAAGCAGCTAAGGTGGCTTCAACCGATATGCCTAACGAACAAATGCCATGTTTATCAGGTGGGGAAACTTGAATGATTGCGGTGTCGATATGCTGTTCGCCAGAACGAAATAACTTGGGCACTTCTGAGAGAAAAATCGGCACATAATCGGCATCACCTTGTTGCAATAACGCGCGAGTGGGTAAACCGGCAAAAAAACAGCGATGGCGAATATGCTCCCTTAAACGGGGATCACTTAGCGACTCAGCGCCCTCGGTATGTAACTGTAATAGCGTTAAACCATGCTTTGTTAATGCATGTTGGGCTAACGCGTCTAACAATAATGTTGGGGTTGCCCCCATGGAGTGAGTCCACAAGGTTTCACCGCTTTCAATCAAAGAGACGGCTTCAAGGGCACTACTACAAATAATTGGTTTCATCAATATTACTCAAGGTCATTAAGCTATTTGTAGTGTAAGGGTTAAATTAACGCTTTAATAGTGTTAACGATAGTAACTATGAGCTAGAACATAGAGTTGAGAAATAGAGACATTACAAGGCATATTTCTATAATAAATGATACTTAACGGGTGTCAGTTTCAATTAACTAAAACAACTCAATAATGTAAACCGCATCATTAATGAAGTGGGTATAATACCAATCTCATTAAATATCTGGTCAGTTCAGAGTCTCTCAGGTTTTTCAATTCAAGGCACATTGATGTAGAAATGGTTGTTGCCTTTTAAATCGATGTAACACAGAAGTGGAATACCTGAG